>NZ_JBVVQZ010000002.1:0-53487 GCF_055811635.1 Mesorhizobium sp. WSM4806
TATCACCGCCGCCGTCACCATCGCCGTCACCATCGCCGTCACCATCGCCGTCACCATCGCCGTCGCCGTCGCCGTCACCATCGCCGTCACCATCGCCGTCGCCGTCACCGTCGCCGCCATTGCCGCCATTGCCGCCGCCGCTGCCGCCGTCACCATCGCCGCCATCGTTCAAGGCGGCGGTGATAAGGGCCGTGGTAACCGGCGGGCACATGTCGATTTGCGCGGCGGAAAGAATGCTGGTGCGGTTGGCTGCAATACAGCAAAGCGCGAAATTGGCTTCAGTGAGAGGTTGGCACTGTGCAGCCGCAAGCCGAGGACGTTGACTCTGCTGTGCGGTTGCCGGTGTGATCATTGCCACCGTGAAGGCAGCGGATGAAAGGAGCAGTATTCTTAGAATCGTGCTTGAGACGTCAGGGTACAGGTGCATTTTCTTCCTCCTTGAGGGAAAAAAAGGCGCTCCCGTCCCCTTTGGTTGCGCGAAGAGTCAATATTACCGACCATCGGTAACACTTTGTTAAGTATGGCAAACAATTTGTTCCTGCGCAATCGCGATTCTCAGGATTGATTTACCAACCCCCATAAGGATTATGACGACCCACCAAAAGGGGACACTCAGTGATTCGTTCAGCGGCGCTTCTCGCGGCGGCCATTTTGTTGGCCGGCTGCAGCAATCAAACAACTGGAACAGCAACGAAGATGGCCACGCAAGGCTACGCCTTTGCACCGGCCGCCTTCTACAAATTCTGCGCCAGCGATCCGGCGCTGTGCAGCACCCGCGGCAAGGTCAAAGCGGTCGAACTCACGCCGAGGCTGGAAGCGGAACTTGCGAGCGTGAACAAGTCGGTCAATCGCCGCATCAAGGAGAGAGGCGACAGAGACTCCGCAGGCCGAGCCGACGTCTGGGGCTTGCCGACCGGCGAAGGCGATTGCGAGGATTTCGCCATCCTCAAGAAAGCCGAGTTGTTGAAACGCGGGTGGCCCGCATCCGCCATGTTGCTGACCGTTGCAACGCTTGGCGGCGCAGGTCATACGGTCCTGACGGTGCGGACGAACCAGGGCGATCTGGTGCTGGACAACAGGACGGGCGCGATCAGGAATTGGTCACGGACGTCGTACCGTTATTTTGCTCGGCAGTCCCAGTCCGAAAACGGCAAGTGGACGCGGATAAGAACCTGACACCCGTGCCTTGATCGCCCCGCGTCGATTTCACTCGCCGATTTTCCCGGGGCGCAAACCAGGTCTATCTTCGATCTGGCGTCCTCAGCCCGGCGGTTGGCCGCGACCGTCACCAGTTCCAGTTCTGCGCGATAATGCGTCCACGCAGACGTCACGGCGGCCCGATCGTGGCCTAGTCAACCTCGATGCGCGCGTCACAGGACAGCGACAGCGTTCAATGCGGAAAGGAATGGCTTTCGACGACCCGCCAAATATCCTTGTTGATTGCGCTGATCGCCTGGATGGAGGCGCTGATCCGCTTCATCTCGGAATCGTCGAGCTCCTCGATCTTCCCATATTTGATTGCATCCTTGCTGTCGAAGATGCGCATGAGTTGCGTGCTCGCATGCGTTCCCGTTTCGTCGAACGAATAGATGCAGTGGCTGTATTTGTTGCGCAGCTTTCCCTGCCGGGTAAGCTGGCTGGCGATCTCCAGGACCTGGCGTCGGCATTCAACCGGTGTTCCCGCCATCTTCGCCAACCGCTCGACCAACTCGATCCGTGCACGCGTGGTGTTCAGCGTCAGGAAAATGACGATCGCAGTCTCCTTGTCTACTTTCGCCAGACCGGCAATCAGGTAAATCAGCAAGCTTTCTGTGTTGGTCCATGTGTAGTTCAATTGACCAACAAGCAGTAAAATCTCCTGGAAGCGTGGCATCGACCTGCTCACGTGAGAGTTGAGATCACCGGGCGATCCGCACCGGGAACCATTCCAGCGGCCGCAACCCGTCTGGCATGAAAAAGGGCTGCGGCTTCAGTCCTGTTGTGGGCGCCCAGCTTGTTGATGATGTTGTGCATGTGAATTTTGACGGTGTGTTCGGAAAGGCGAAGTGCGGCGGCTATGGTTTTGTTCTGAAGTCCCTGCGACGCCATCTCCAGGATCTGAATCTCTCGACATGTCAGTTGGCCAGACTCCTCGAGTGCGGCTTGCCGTTTGATGGCGGGCTTCGCTTCCTTCGCGTCGCTATGCGGCATGCCGTTGTTCAGGTACGGCTGAAACATGGCCAAGGGAAAATACTCGCCTCCGCGCAGCATGAGCCTGATCACGGAAAGCCACACATCCAGCTTCAGGTTCATGGGAAGCACGCCTCGCACCACTCGCGACGCAAAGACCTCATCGGGGGAAAGCGGCCTCCTGCCGTCGTCCTGCATCACAGCGGTCATGGCTGCCGGGTGGAAGCGGGCCAGCTGGGCGGAACAGGAATCGATCTCGCTCAGAAACACCGCATCGATCAGAATGAGGGAAACCGAAGGATCGAACGCAGCCCAGGTGGCGGACAGGTCGCGAACGCGCTCAGCCCCGATCCACGGGAATTCCCTTTCGACGGCATGCACCAGGCTATCGGAGATCGTGTCGTCAGGGGCGATGAACAGCAAGGTTCGTCGGGCCCAGGATTCTCTATCGGCTGTATCAGCTCGACCTCGTCCGCTCGCCTCCACCCCATCCACCCCATTCATGGCCCACCCCGTTACTAACACTCGCTAAAGGCCGGGAACCCCTAACCCGGACGACACACGTTAACGACTTCCTAACTCAAAAATAGGCGAAAAAATATAGTCCTGACGAGCTAGGCAATTGCTAGCGCAACCCGTGCTGGCAGCGGCGCGGCGCGCAACTGTCCGCCATTCACGATTGCTGCCGACCTAGTCACCGTCCAGGATTTAACCCTTCATGGCGAGCAGTTCGTCCCAAACGGGCTAGCTCCAACTATCAGCTTACAATTTACGGCTGACGGTCACAGACTTCCAATGTTCCGAATTGGGAGCTTGGGGAACATCCAGAGAGTCACGAGAGCAGCGAGCGACCGCACCGTTGGGCGGCGCAGGCGGAAACTCGTGCGCAACCTGGCTGCCTCGCTCCCCCGTCAAAGGGAGGTGACGCCATACAAACAGACGATGACCGGATCTCCGGCCTTAGTCCCCTAGGCGCAGGCGATCCAAAACCAACCACATGAAAACTTAACGGCCGCGAGCAGCCCAAGACCACGTCAGATTGAATGTGGTTCGGTTGTCGCGGCCTCTAACCGAGGGAACGACAATGACTACTCGCAACAGCAATAACTCCAACACCGGTTGGCAGTTCATCGGCGATGTCTCCGATGACGACACCACAATCGATATCGGAGGTGGCGATGCCAAGAGCGACGCCAGCGCCGACGCCAAATCCGACGCCAGCGCCGACGCCAAATCCGATGCCGATGCAAAATCCACCGCGGATTCCAAGAGCGACGCTGACGCCACCGGCGTCGGCGTAGGTGTGGGTGTCGGAGCAGGTATCGGCATTGGCGACGCTACGGCCAATTCGACCAGCAACAACACCAACAATAACGGCAATAACAATAGCAATTCGAGCAGCAACAACAATAACAACAACAACACCAACACCAACAACGTTAACACCAATGTTAACGCCAGTGTTAGCGCCAGCGCGACGTCGGACGGAAAGCAGGACGACGATTTCGCTGACCTCGACGACGTGAATGTCGGCCTCGGCGGCGTCATGATGTTCAGCCGCGACGGCGACATCAGCTTCGATCCGGGCGATGACGTTAGCTTCTCGGACGTCCTGAACGGCGCGTTTGCCGGGGCTGGCAATGGCCACAGCGCCACCATCATCAACCAGACCGGCGACATGAAGGACAACGACTATCTCGGCAGCGCGACGGTCCAGAATAACGGCTACTTCGGCAACAAGGGCGACGCCAAGGGTGGTTACGCCAAGTCCGAGGAAGGCATTGATGCCGGCGGCGACGGCGGCCATGCTGGCGATTCGGTCGCTTTCGGTGGCTTCGGCGCCAAGGGCGGCGATGCCGATACCGGCAGCGCCAAGGGCGGCGATGCCAAGGGCGGCGGTGTGGCGGTGAGCGTGCCGATTGTCGTCGGCTCCGCTGACGCCAAATCAGACGGTGGCAGCGCTTATGGCGGCGACGCCGTGCCGATCGCGGTTAGCGGCGACGCCAAGGGCGGCGACGCGACCGGCGTGGCTGTCGGCGCAGGCCTCGGCGGTGACGGCAAGGGCGGCGACGGCGACAGCGGCGAAGCCTATGGCGGCTACAGCGGCGACGCCAAGGGCGGCGACGGCGGCGACGGCGTCGGGCTCGGTCTGGGCCTCGGCCTGGGCGTCGGCGTCGGCGGCGACTCCAAGGCCGACGGCGGCGATTCCGACGCCAAGGGCGGCGATGCTGGCGCGCTTGGCTTTGCCGACGCCAAGGGCGGCGACGGCGGGTCCGGCGGCAATGGCGGCAACGGCGGCAACTCGACCGCGGTACCTGTCGCCCTGGCGCTGATGGACGATGCCGAGGCTGGCAGCGACAACGATCCCTGGGGTGGGAACAAAAGCAATGACAACGTCGCCGTAGCTATCCCGATCGCCGCGAATGGCGACACCGATGCCGGTAACACCGGTGGTGGCGGCGGCGGCGGCGGCGGCGGCGGTGGCGGCGGCGCGAATGCCGGCAACTTCGCCGATGTCGATGGCGGTGCTGCAAGCTCGATTGGCGGCGGCGCAGGCTCGACCGGCGGCGCTGGCTCGGGTTCCGGCTCCGGCACTGGCTCTGGCTCTGGCGTCGGTGGCGCCGGCGGCGGCGCGACTAGCGGTGCGGGTGGGGCTGGCACGAGCGGCGACGCAACCGGCGGTGCCGGCAGCGGCGGAGCCGGCAGCGGCGTGGCGAGCAACATCAACACCGGTGGCGCAGCCACCAGCGGTGCGGCCACGGCCGGCGACGCGACTGGCGGCGATGCGACCGGCGGCGCTTCGACGGCGACCGGTGGAACGGGCGCAGTTGCTCTCAGCGGCGCTTGGGCTGACGGAGCGGACGGTGGCTATGCCTGGAGCGGCGACGCCACCGGCGGTGCTGGTGGCAACGGCGGCGCAGCGACTGCGACCGGCGGCGCGGCTGGCGATGGCGGCGGCGGCGGCAGCTGGGGGTCGAATATCGGCCACGACCAGCACATTGAAGCCATAAGCCAGGCCAACGCCAATGGCACCATCGACATGAACGGCTTCAACCAGCAGATCGTGATGGGCGCCAACCTGCAAGGCCACTCGGTCGACATGACTGTAGTGGGCGGCAACCTCACCAGCTCGGTGGTTGGCGAAGACGACGCGACATAACTGGCGTGGCCGGTCTCGCCGAGCGAGACCTGCAAAAAAAGGGGCTGCGCGGGGGAAAACCCCGCGCAGTCTTCCCAACCAGAGAAGAGAAGCGCGACCCGGCAAGGGCGCGGATGATCTCGAAAACCGGAGGAAACTTCCGTGTATATGGACAAGATCACCGAGGCGATCAGCCACTTTGTGGGACTCTTTGAAATCACACTGGAGCAAGCCCGTCTCAGGAAAGCCTATGACGAATTCAAGGCGGCCCAGGCGGTCGAGGAAGAAACGCCGGAGCTTGTCAGTCAAACGGTCAACGTCGACGCAGGATACGATCTGGAGGATTTCGTTCCCTCCATCGAGTATTCGCCAGTTCCACCCAAACTTGTCCTGACGACACCCTGGTCGGATTTCCAATTCGTTCCTCCAGACATCCCCGCGATCCCGCAGCCGGACGTCGCCTATCCAGGTTTCCTGTTCCACCCGGACGCGCCGCCGATGGGGAGTGCGCCTTCACGCCTGATCCTGCCCCAGATCGAGCCCCCTGGCTCGGTGGCGGTCTTTGTCAATCAGGAGCTTCGGCTCTCCGATAACGACTATGTAGGCGCTGGCGGACATGGCCTGAAATTCTCTCCCGCAGCAGCGGACCATGCTGCCGAAATGGCGACCTTGCTGGGCGCGGCGGCGGATCTGTCGCCGATCGACGATCTGGAAATGCCGGGTTCGTCCGAGGAGATAGTGGCTGTCATCAAGACAGCCGGCGAACGGCTCAACGGCTATGCGGAGGAAACGGATGGCGAAGCCGATGTTTTCGTCGTCAAGGCCGACGTCATCGAAGGCACTTACGTCAATGGGCAGTCCGTCGACGAAGCGCCCAAGCTCGACGATCACCTCCCGGAGAAGCACCGTCGAGCCGATGAGGAAGAGGACGAGGAAGAAGAGGCCGAGCAACCCTCCTACACGCCTGGGTCCGGCAGCATCGACATCGATGTTTCGGTCGAGCTGGAAGCCGGCGGCAATCTCCTCGTCAACAGCGTGGCGATGGCCAACAATTGGCTGCAGTCGCCGGTTTGCGCGGTGATGGGCGACCATGTCGAACTCAACGCGATCATTCAGATCAATGTCGCGTGCGACAGCGACCTCGTCAGTTCCTCCATCAACGGTTGGGGCCTGAACGCCACCGATCCGACCCAAGGCTTCAATATCGCGATGTTCAAGCGCATCGATCCGTCGGCGGAAGCTGCGGCGTCGCAGGCCAAGCAGGGTGACTTTCCCAAGCACTGGGTTGTCACCGAGGTCGAAGGCGACCTGCTCATCATGAACTGGATCCAGCAATACGCCTTCATGATGGACAATGACGTTTCCGTCCTGTCGTCATCGGGAGTCAAGACGCTGGTGACAGCCGGCGGCAACACGGCGGCTAACGACATTTCGCTGGACGAACTGGGCTTCAATTACGACCTGATCGTCGTCGGCGGAAGCATTTATGACGCCAACATCATCCATCAGTTGAACGTGCTCCTGGACAACGACCTGATCGGCGCGGTCGATGGTTTCCAGACAACCGGCGAAGGCGCGGCCTCCACCAGCGACAATCTGCTTTGGAATCAGGCCAACATCGTCAATTACGGCGCCGGCGATCGCTTCGAGGCGATGTCTGAAGCTTATCGCAAGGCGTGTGAAAGCCTGCAGAACGGCAAGGGTGACGTTTCCGACATACTGAACGATGGCGCATTCGCGGGCATCGGCGCGATCCGGGTGCTCTACATCTCCGGCGACATCCTCAATCTGCAATACGTTAAACAGACCACCATTCTTGGTGACAGCGATCAGGTGGCGCTGGCCATGAATGCGCTGGGGCATCCGGAGGCGGACTGGACAATTTCGACGGGAACCAACTCGCTGGTCAATTATGCCTACATTGCCGACGTGGATTCCACCGGCAAGACCTATGTCGGCGGCGGCATCTATTCGGACGAGATCCTCATCCAGGCGGAGCTGATTTCCACCGGCCCCGATCTCGGCGGCCAGAATCCCGACGTGCTGGTGAATGAAGCGGTCGCTTTCCTCGATGACGACATGCTGGCGCCGGAAGCCTCTCAAAACGTGGCGTATCCCTCGCTCGTGCCTGAGACCTATTCCGATCCGATGCAAAGCGTTCTCGCGTGATTTTCGAACCGGGGTGGCAGCAATGACCGAAGATCGCGATCAAACCGGGCGCGCTTTCGCCCAGGAACCAGAATGGGATCGGCCGGATGACGGCGACGAAGCAGTCGGGCGAAGCGCCGCCGAACCGATCGCACAGTCTTTGTTTCGTCACAGCAGGGCGGTCGATCGTTCGGTGGAAAAACTGGACGATGTCGTTGCCGAATTGTGGCGCATAGTGGACGCCCGGCCAGCCGAAACGCCGACATCGCTTCGCGACGCGACGCCAGCCAAGGTCACCGAACAAGCGCGCCCTTCAACCGCGCCTTTACCTGGTGATAGAAGCGCTCAGCAACGCGAGGTGCAACCTCCCTCCCCGCAAGCAAAAGCGCCTTCGGCTCCGTCGCCAGCCACGCCCACTGCTCCAGCCGCAGACAGCATGAGAAGGCCCGACCCCATCCGGCCACCGAGCCCTCGGATCTCCGAGTTGGCACAGCGCGCCGTAGCGCCAATGGAAGAACCGGCGCGCAGGCCCGGGCCGGAAATACTGGAACGGAAGACGCCGAACGCACCGAAGGACCCACCCGCCAAGCAGGACCAGCCGAGCGCGCGAGGAGGCGAGCCGCCCACTCAGGAGATCCGGCCACCAAGCCCTCGGATCTCCGAGCCGGCCCAGCGCGCCGTACCACCAAAGGAAGAGCCCGCGCGCAAGCCCGAGCCGGAAATACTGGAACGGAAGACGCCGAACGCGCCGAAGGACGCGCCCGGCAAGCAGGACCAGCCGAGCGCGCGAGGAGGCGAGCCGCCCACGCAGGAGATCCGGCCACCGAGCCCTCGGATCCCCGAGCCGGCCCAGCGCGCCGTACCACCAAAGGAAGAACCCGCGCGCAAGCCCGAGCCGGAAATATTGGAACGGAAGACGCCGAACGCGCCGAAGGACGCGCCCGGCAAGCAGGACCAGCCGAGCGCGCGAGTAGAGCCGCCCACGCAGGAGATGAAGAACAAGCCGGTTCTGCCCGGCGTGACAATCGAGGGCGACCGCGGTCCCTTGCTTGCCCGGGAAGTGCCTGGCGGCGGTGGTCCGACCGGAACCGGCAAGGGGAGCGGCGGCGGCAATGGCGGCGGCGGCGGCGCGTTCCACAAGCGTCTCGGCCCAGTCGATCTCTCGGCAAGCCTCACAGCCGGCCTTCGCGCGGTCAAGAAGAACCTCATCGCGGTGATGATCTTCACGATCGCGACCAACGTGCTGGTGCTTGCGATACCAGTCTACCTCTTCCAGATTTCGGATCGCGTCCTGACGAGCCGCTCGGTCGACACCCTGGTGATGCTGACGATCGTGATCGTCGGCGCAGTCATCCTGCAGTCGGTATTTGACGCCATCCGGCGCTTCATCCTAATGCGCACAGCGGTCGAGGTCGCCGCGCAATTGGGCGGACCAATCCTCAGCGCAGCCGCCAGGGCTTCACTGCACAGCAACGGGCGCGAATATCAGACGCTGGGGGATCTTCAGCAGCTGCGTACGTTTCTGGTGTCCGGCACGTTGCTGTCTCTTCTCGACGCGCCGATGGCCCCGTTGTTCATGCTGGCGATATTCCTGATCCACCCCGACCTCGGCTTTATCGTCGTGGCTACGGCGCTGATGCTGCTGGCCATCACGCTCGCCAACCAGCGCGCAACCGCCAAGCCGTTCGGCGAGGCCAACACAAGCCAAACGAAAGCCAACCTCCACGTCGACTCGATGTCGCGCAACTCGCAGATCATCAACGCGCTTGCGATGATCCCGGAAGCCGTGTGGATCTGGGGCAAGGATACCGGCAACTCGCTCAAATGGCAGGTCATAGCTCAGGACCGAAACATAGCCTTTGCTTCCCTTTCCAAGGGCGTCCGGCTGCTGACCCAGGTCGTGATGCTCGGCTGGGGCGCCTATCTGGCCATCGAAGGCTCGGTCACAGGCGGCATGGTCATCGCCGCGTCAATCATTGCCGGTCGCGCGCTTGGCCCGATCGAGGGCGCGATTGAAGGGTGGAACCAGGTTGTGCAGTCACGCGCCGCCTTTGGCCGCATCAGTGCGCTGCTGAAGGAATCCCCGCTGAACTTCGAACGTCTGAAGCTGCCGCGTCCGGAAGGGCGCCTCGATGTCGAGCGGCTGCTGTTCGTGCCGCAAGGAACCAAACGAGTCGTGCTCAATGGCATCGGCTTTGGCCTGGAGGCCGGAGACTCGCTTGCGATCATCGGCAATTCGGGCGCCGGTAAAACGACCCTGGGCAAAATGCTCGTCGGCTCGATCCTTCCAACTTCGGGAAGCGTGCGGCTCGACCTGATGGACCTGCGGAACTGGGATCAGCGGCAATTTGGTGAAAGCATCGGCTACCTTCCCCAGGACGTGCAGCTTTTCCCGGGGTCGATCAAGGCGAACATCGCCAGAATGCGCGAGGACGTCGACGATGGCGCAATCTACGAAGCCGCCAAGCTGGCCGACGTTCACGAACTGATCGCCTCGCTTCCGCATGGCTACGAGACCTTCGTCGCCGCCGATGGCTCGCCGCTTTCTGGCGGGCAGAAGCAGCGGATCGCGTTGGCGCGCGCCTTTTTCGGCAGCCCGAAATTGGTGGTCCTCGACGAGCCGAATTCGAACCTCGACACCGCTGGCGAGTTGGCTTTGTCGCGCGCTCTACAGCAAGCCAAAGAGCAAAAGATCACGATGGTCACGATCACGCAGCGGCCTGCTTTGCTGCAGACCGTGGATAAGATCCTGGTGCTCGTCAACGGCACCGTGGCTCTTTTCGGGATGCGTCGGGACGTGCTCCAGGCTTTGGCGGCGCGCGGCATGAGCCTCGATGGCGGCCATTTTGCCAATATTCAGGTCAAATGAGAGAGAGCGGCCGTGAAGGAAATAGCCAAGATCGAAGACGCTCAATGGTATGGCGCCGTTCCGCGTTCCATTTGGAAGCAGACGACCGCCGGATTGCTGCTGATGGCCGTCACCTTCGGCGGATTTGGCACCTGGGCATTCACGGCACCGCTCGCAGCCGCGATCGTCGCGCAAGGAAGCTTCGTGGCCACTGGGCAGAACAAGATCATCCAGCACCTCGAAGGGGGTATCATCAAGCAGCTTCTGGTTAGCGAAGGCGACCATGTCGTAACCAATCAGCCTTTGGTGCTGCTCGACGAAACGGCCGCGCGGGCAAAGGAACGGCAGTTGTTCTTCCGCCAGGCGCGCCTTGAAGCGATCGTGGCGCGCTTGACCGCCGAGGTGCACGGGGCGGAGACTATACAGTTCCCGGCCACAATAACCGAAAATCGCGACAACCCGGAAATTGCTTCGATCGTGCATAGCCAGCGTCTCAACTTCGAGGGCTCGCGCACCAAAATGAGCAGCGAGATCCGATTGCTCGACCAGAACATCGGCGCCCTGAAGTTCCGGGCGGGCGGTTATGAGCAGTTGCTGAAAGCGGTCACGATACAGCTCGGTCTGCTACGCGAGGAGTATACCGGCAAGAAGACCCTGCTCGACCAAGGATTGATCCGCGCGACCGAGATCAAGGCGATTCAGCGCGCCATAGCAGATGCCGAAGGGCAGATGGGGCGGCTCTCAGCCGAGATATCCGAGACCGGCGCCCAGGTCATCAAGCACGAACAGGAGATGCGGCAGACAGAAAACGCCTACCGCCAGGCGGCGCTCGACGAGCTCGAGGGCGTTGAAACCGAACTGGACAGCATCCGTGAACAGTCCCGCGAGGCGCAAAACGTGCTGCGCCGAGCGACGATCAATGCGCCGGTTTCGGGCACTGTCGTGCGGTTATTCTACCACACGTCCGGCGGCGTGATCGAGAGCGGCAAGAGCATCATGGAGATCTTGCCGGCGAATGTGCCGCTTATCATAGAAGCGCAGGTGCCTCGCACCGAGATCGACAATGTCAAGGTCGGACAAAAGGCGACGGTACGGCTGGTCGCGCTCAACGCGCGCACGACGCCGGTTCTGAACGGCGAAGTTTACTACGTCTCGGCCGACTCGCTCCCCGACGCCTCCGGCCCGACCGCAAAGGAGGTTTATCTGGCGCGCGTCAACCTCCCAGTCAGCGAACTGGCTCGCGTGCCTGGATTTGTTCCGACGCCAGGCATGCCCGCTGAAATTCTCATCCAGACGGCGGAGCGGACCTTTTTCAGCTACCTGTCCAAGCCGATCAAGGACAGCATGGCTAGGGCATTTAATGAGCGCTGACCGTAGAGGCGGGGGGTAAGTATGCAGATCGACGTCTTGACACGCCCACAAGAACTGAACGGGCTTCGCGACAACTGGGACGACCTCTACGCCAGGGATCCCGACGCGCATTTCTTCGTCTCGTGGGACTTTCTTTCCCACTATCTTCGACGCTTCGACGGTGAATGGTTCATTTTGGCGGCACGCAAGGGGCCGCCGGGCTCTCCCTATGTCGCGCTTCTGCCGCTCCGGCTGCGCACCAGCATGAGGAAAAAAACCGGCGAAATCTACCATGAAGTGTATATGGGGGGAAACCTTGCAGCCGATTATACCGGCATCCTCTGCGCGCCGGAATACGCCTACCGGGCAATCGCGGTTTTCGCGAAGCATCTGAAGACGATGCATTGGGCCAGCCTGCATCTGGAAAACCTGCGGATGTCGGAACGCAGGATAGGCTGGCTGATGGAGCAGCTTTCCGACAATCGGCTGACGATGCGTCGAATGAGGCGCGTCAACCAGGTTGACAATGTTGACAACTGCATATGCCCGGCGATCGACCTCCCGTCCTCATGGGAAGATTATCTTCTGCACAATCTCAGCGCTAACACCCGCCAAAAGATGCGGAGATTTCTCCGGAAGCTGGAGAACTCTGACGAGTTTCGCATAACGCATGCCGACGCCTCTACCATCGAGCGCGATGTCGACATCCTGCTCGAGTTCTGGCGCATCAAGTGGACGCCGCGAAAGGGGAATCTCGTTCCCGGCCTGGTCAAGAGCAACCGACTGCTTTTCAGGCAAGCTTTCGAACGGGGCACGCTGTTTGTGCCTGTGCTTTGGCACGGCGACCGGCCCTTGAGCGCTCTCGCGATCTTCCTCGATCCGGTCAAGAAGAGCATGCTGTTCCACATGGTCGGGCGCGACGAGACGGCCGACATGCTGCCGTCGGGACTGGTCCTGCACGGTTATTGCATCCGCCGCGCGATCGAGAACGGTTTCCGGACATATGATTTCCTGCGCGGCAACGAACTTTACAAATATTCCTTCGGCACCCACGAAACCGTCCTCAACTGCACTCTTGTGCGAACCAAAACCGGCCGGAACCTTGGCGATCAGCTGGACAGGCGATCCTTGGTCGGCGCGTTGCAGCAGGCGGCCGGCCTCCACAAGAAGGGTTGGGTCATCCAGGCCGAAAACATCTATCGCCAGATCCTGAACACCGAGCCGACGCATGATCAGGCTCTGTACGGACTCGGTCACGTTCTGGGCACCAAGGGCGATCACCGTCAGGCTGCGGAATGCTTCGGCGCGCTTGCAGCCATGTCGCCGCAATCTGTAAACGCCTGGCTTTGCCTGGGCATTGCCCAGCAGTCGCTAAACGACCACTCCGCAGCCATCGAGTCGTTTGGGCGAGCAACGGACCTCAATCCAGGCCTCATTCTGGCGCGTTATGCCCTGGGCCGCAGCCTTCTCGCCCTGCAGCGGACGGATGAGGCGGCCCAGGCTTTCACTCTGGTCCTCGAGAATGGATCGCCCGCCGCCGCGGAAACCGCCCTGCGCGCCAAGGCCCGGCGACAATTGCAGCAGTTGAGGACAGCCAAGCCGCTCTACATTCTAAAGAAACCTGAGCGCGAGAAGCCCGTCATCCAGCCGTCGCTGCCGCTGGGGCTGACCACTCTGCTCACGGTTGCGCGGCCGGCAACCGTAAGCCGCTCCACCTCTTCTGTCACTTGACGGGGGCTTCGTTGTCTGCCTGCCGCTGCAAGTCGCTCAAACGACTCGTGCCGCCTCCTCAGAAGCCGATTGAGGCCAGCGCTGTAGCGCAGCACGGCCAACGTCGGTAAGCGCATAAACGCCGCGCTCGGCCCTGGCGAACCAGCCATAGACATTGTGAAGCAGGATATTGGCGGCGCGTGGCGAAATGGTTTTCAGATCGCGCGGGCGTTTTGGGCCGTCGACCATGGCAGCGGCGCAGGCCAGCGCGTCCTGCCGGTAAGCGGTCATGACCGGCGTACGCGAGCCGCCGCCGACTACAGGGTCGCCGCGCCGGCGCCGATGCTCGTCCACCAGGCGCGATCTTCGCCTCGGGTCTCGCCGGGGCGGCAAGGCGGCCGGACTGAGCAGCAATTCGACGTTGCCGGCGGAGCCAACCCCGAGAAGGCCGAAGCCGAGCCGCCGGCACAGCGCACGGAACCGGCGATCGTGCTCGCGGCCCTTGCCTCGACTTGACATCCTCGCCGCGAGCCAGACCTCATCGCATGACGCAGCACGGTCAACACCTTGAAGAATGAGTTCGAGGTTGAACTGCAGCTTCAATTCGCAGATGACGAGCACGGGCGGCTCGCCGTCACGCAGTCCAACGACGTCGCAGCCGCCAACCTCGCCTTTGACAGTGAAGTCCAGACTCTCAAGAAACCGCTTCACCGGCATGTAAAGA
Organism: Mesorhizobium sp. WSM4806; assembly: GCF_055811635.1. NCBI lineage: Bacteria > Pseudomonadati > Pseudomonadota > Alphaproteobacteria > Hyphomicrobiales > Phyllobacteriaceae > Mesorhizobium > Mesorhizobium sp. WSM4806. The sequence continues at coordinate 14,089 of NZ_JBVVQZ010000002.1, forward strand.
GACGTTTCCTGCATGCGCGACGCATAGCCGATTCGTGGCTGGTTGGCACAGCATCACCGACAGGCGTTGCCACCGAGGGCAAGCTATGCATCAAGCAATTTGCTGGGACTTGCCCGCTCGGCGTTAAGCCCTCAGCCCCCTCGCCTCGCCTCCGCGCTTGCGCGGAACCATCATATCCCTGGCCAGCAGGCGGCTCACCCGGCAGAATGCCATGAACGCCCGGCAAGCCTCCTCGGTCTCGATCAGGTCGACGGTGGCGCCGAAGCAGGCGTTGAACGCAGCCTGATAGACTGGGCCCTGGCGGCGAACCGGCCAGCCTTGCAGGAAATCCAGCGCCTGTTCGACGCTGTATATTTCCTCGACTGGCAGGCCAGCCGCGGTCGTGATGCGCACCGGCACCTCGAATTGCAATCTGTCCATTCCTGTCTCGCCAGAACGCGGTCCCGCGGCAACGCCGCTCGTCGCAAAAAGTTGCTTTGACCGGCTTTCCGCTCAGGCCCACATCTTGTTCAGAAATATGTCGTCAGTGCGGACGAACGGCCCGGCATGGGGCCGGACACGCACAAGATGAAGCCGCAAAGCGTGAATATCGCCGGCTTGAGCCCAATCGCCGGCAGTTCGTCCTTGAACCTGGCGCCGTCCGGTGCCAAATCTGAGGGACTTTTCTCGCGGGCTCAACAGAGGCCCTTTCACCCGGCAAGACGGACACAATGGTCACCTATCTCGAAGCCGCCACGGCACCGCTCAGAAACACCGGCCAGATCCGCCTCTATGGCGAAGAAGGCTTTGCCGGCATGCGCAAGGCCTGCGATCTCACCGCGCGCTGCCTCGACGAACTGGTGTCGATCGTCGCGCCGGGCGTCACCACCGAAACCATCGACCGCTTCGTCTTCGAGTTTGGCATGGATCACGGCGCATTGCCGGCGACGCTCAACTATCGCGGCTACACCAAGTCGTCCTGCACCTCGATCAACCACGTCGTCTGCCATGGCATCCCCGACAGCAAGCCGTTGAAGGACGGCGACATCGTCAACATCGATGTCACTTACATCCTCGATGGCTGGCATGGCGATTCCTCGCGCATGTATCCGGTGGGCACGATCAAGCGCGCCGCCGAGCGCCTGCTCGAGGTCACGCATGAATGCCTGATGCGCGGCATCGCCGCGATCAGGCCCGGCGCCCGCACCGGCGCCATCGGCGCCGCCATCCAGACCTATGCCGAAGCCGAGCGCTGCTCGGTGGTGCGCGATTTCTGCGGCCACGGCGTCGGCCAGCTCTTTCACGATGCGCCGAACATCCTGCACTATGGCAGCGCCAGCGAGGGCGTCGAGATGCGGCCGGGCATGATCTTCACCGTCGAACCGATGATCAATCTCGGGCGGCCGCACGTAAAAGTGCTGTCGGATGGCTGGACGGCGGTGACACGCGACCGCTCGCTGTCGGCGCAGTACGAGCACACGATCGGCGTCACCGAGATCGGATGCGAGATTTTCACGCTGTCGCCAAAAAACCTCGACCGCCCCGGCCTGCCAGCATAGTGTTTGCGCGAGGGCCGGATCTTTCCGGTCAAGAAAATGCGGGCGGCCTATGGGAAAGACCAGCGACGATGACGAACGGATCTTCTTTCCCGAAACACCGATAAAACCGCTCGCGAAAGCCAATTCGGTCGATAAGTCGCCCGAAAAGCCGCACTATCTTGGCCATCGCGACCGCTTGCGCCAACGGTTTGCGGCCGGTTCCGACGCCCTCCCCGACTACGAATTGCTGGAGCTCTTGCTGTTTCGCCTGATCCCCCGCGCCGACACCAAGCCCGTCGCCAAGGCATTGCTGGCACGCTTCGGCACGCTGGCCGAGGTGCTTGGCGCGCCGGTCGCGCGGCTTGAGGAGGTCAGCGGTATCGGTCCGGCAGTGGCACTCGATCTGAAGATCGTTGCCGCGGCCGCCCAACGCGCGGCACGCAGCGAGATAAAAGGCCGCGAGGTCCTGTCGTCCTGGACGCAGGTTCTCGGATACTGCCGGTCGGTCATGGCTTTCGAGGAGCGCGAGCAGTTCCGCATTCTGTTTCTCGACAAGAAGAACGCGCTGATCGCCGACGAGGTGCAGCAGGTCGGCACCGTCGACCACACGCCGGTCTATCCGCGCGAAGTGGTCAAGCGCGCGCTCGAACTCTCCGCCACCGCGATCATTCTGGCGCACAACCATCCGTCAGGCGACCCGACGCCGTCGCGCGCCGACATCGAGATGACCAAGCTGGTCATCGAGACGGCCAAACCGCTCGGCATCGCCGTCCACGATCACATCATCATCGGCAAGAAGGGTCATGCCAGCATGAAGGGCCTGCTGCTGATCTGACGCCCTGTTTGGACAAGCATCGGCCCCAAAAGCGCCCTGTCTCGTGTCATGACACGCCAGGCAGCGACGGGCGTGCCGCGACAGCGCGACCTCCGACCGCGACGGCGAGCGCGACGACAATCAGTATTGCCGCGACCGCAAACGTGATCCGCATACCGGTGGCGACGGCGTCGGGCCGCGCCGTTGCGATGTCGATAGCCTCTGACGCGAATGCGAACACGGCGCCCATGACGGATGCGCCGGTGATGAGCCCGAGATTGCGCGACAAATTGAGCAAGCCGGAAATGACGCCCCGCTGGTCCGGGCGGATATCCGACATGACAGCGGTGTTGTTTGCCGTTTGAAACAGCGCATAGCCAGATGTGATGACGGCGATCGGGGCGATGTAGCCAGGGATGCCCGATATTGCCGGCATCACGGATAGAATGAAGCAACCGGCGGCTATCGCGATAAGCCCAATGACGGTCATGCGCCCAGCGCCAAAACGGTCGGCTATGCGACCAGCCGGCACACCTGTCAGCGCGGCGACAAGCGGACCGACCGACATGACGATGCCAACAACAGCGGCGTCGAGCCCGAGCGCACGAGACAGATAGAACGGCCCGACCACCAGTGTCGCCATCATCACCGTCGCCACGAGCGCGCTCGTGGCGAGGCTCGCGCTCAACGTCGTATTGCCGAAAGCGGCCAATCGGATCAAAGGCGACGCCACTCTCGCCTCGACAAGCACAAACAAACCGGCCGCGAAGACTGCAGCCACGAATAGAGCCAGGTTGAGCTGACCAAAACTGCCACGCCCGATCGTCATCGCGAGCGCATAGGCGCCAAGCGTCAGGGCAAGCAGCAGCGTGCGGACAACGTCGAAGCCGGCCCGATCTGTCTTCGGCTCCCGGCGATCAGCCGGCAGATAGCGGTAGGCGAGACAAAATGCCAGCAAGCCCAGTGGCACGTTGACGAGGAAGATCGCCCGCCAACCGGCTCCGGCAATCAGCAGACCGCCGAGCGAGGGACCGAGAGCGGTGCCGATCGCCGACATCGTTCCGAGCAGCCCCATCGCGCTGCCGGTCCTTGCCTTCGGCACCGTCTCACCGACAAAAGCCATGGTCAGGGTCATCATGATGGCCGCCGCCAAGCCCTGGGCCGCCCGGGCTGCAATCAGCAGCCAGAGCGTCGGCGCGACGCCACACAGGACCGAGGCCACCGTAAACAGGAACAGCCCGGCCAGCAACAGCCGCCGGCGACCGGTGATGTCACCTAGTCGCCCGACGCTGACGATCAGGGTGGTGATGGCGAGGAGGTAAGCCAGCACGATCCACTGGACCTCCTGGAACGAGGCGTCGAACGCCTGCGTCAACGTCGGCAAGGCGACATTGGCGATGCTGATGCCGAGCGAGGACAGCAACATCGATAGCGAAAGGCCGGCGAGCGCCCACCGAACCGCAGGTGCCCGTTCTGGATTTTCGGCGACTGCCCGTCCTGCATCGATTGGCTTCAACATGAACTCCGTTTTCTGGCGCGACTCCCGAAACGGAGCTGGCAGACAGGTAGTCCTTTGCTTGAGATGGCGGAAGGCGCATCATTTGCACGTAATCATTGCGTTTGACGCCGTGTCAGATCGTGCCGGCCATGCTAAGATCATCATATGTCGCATCCCGACCTCAATCTGCTTGTCACGCTTGACGTGTTGTTGACGGAAGGCAGCGTGGCGCGCGCCGCCAGAAGGCTGCGGCTGAGCCCGTCGGCGATGAGCCGGGCGCTGGCGCGATTACGAGAGACGACGGGCGATCCGCTGCTGGTCAGGGCCGGACGCGGCCTCGTTCCGACGCCTCGGGCCCTCGAGCTCCGCGAGCGCGTCGGTTGGCTTGTGCAGGACGCCGAAGCCGTTTTGCGCCCTGTTGAGATGCTCGACCTGAAACGGCTTGTGCGGACCTTCACGCTCAGAAACCAGGACGGCTTTGTCGAGAATTTCGGGCCGGATCTCATTGCGCGCGTCGGCGAACAGGCACCGGGCGTGCGGCTGCGTTTTGTGCTGAAGCCGGACAAGGACAGCACGCCTCTGCGCGACGGCAGCGTAGACCTGGAGACCGGCGTTGTCGGAAAGGCCACGGGACCGGAGATTCGCGCGCAAGCGCTGTTCCGTGATCGTTTCGTTGGCGTCGTGCGAATGGGACATCCATTGTGCGAGGTGATGATGACCCCTGCCCGCTACGCAGCCGGACGGCACATCCTCATCTCCCGTCGCGGGCTCGACAGGGGACCGATCGACGATGCCCTTGCGCCGTTAGGGTTGAAACGGGAGGTCGTGACGGTCGTCGGCGGCTTTTCGGAAGCTCTGGCTCTGGCGCGTGCCTCAGACCTGATCGCCAGCGTTCCCGAACGCTATACGGGAAACCTGCGCGATGGAATGTTCTGTTTCCCTCTGCCGGTTCCCCTGCCGGAAATCTCGGTCTCACTTTTGTGGCACCCGCGGCTGGATGCCGATCAGGCGCACCGCTGGCTGCGCGGCTGCGTTCGAGACGTTTGCGCCGGAATAACCCGCTGGATCTCTTAAAGCGCAGCGGTCAAGGCGAGCGTTGCTGATCCGATCGCGGCAACTCGGCGTTGCAGCTGCGGCGATTCCGGCCGACCGCCTCGCTGAACCCGGTTAGGTCGAAATCGGCCTTGCCTCGCCCCGACAGCAGCCCGAACCGTCAGGACAGCAGGAGCCGGTCTGCTCAAAAACCAATCGCCTGATCCCGTCGGCACCATCCCGAACCAGCCTCAGCCCACGCGAGGGGGCGGCCTTTCACGATCCGGCAGAACGCCGTGTTGTTCGGTGGGCCAGCAGGTTTTTTCTTCGCCGCAGCCGTCTTCTTCTTGGGTTCTTCCACATCATCGCCATTGCGTTTTCGGCTGACGGGAAGACCGCACTAGAATTTCGACCGGAAATCGAGCTATGATGCATTTGGCATTTCCTGGGACGGCTTCGCGCCCTTGGAATGCCGGGAGGAACGGGATATGGCCATAGCGCTTGTACTCGTTTTGGTAGTTGTGGGCTCAGTGTTGTTCCACTTCCTGAGCCCATGGTGGTGGACGCCGATTGCCTCTAACTGGGACTATATCGACAACACCATCATCATCACCTTCTGGATCACCGGCGTCGTCTTCGCCGCCGTCGTCCTATTCATGGCTTATTGCGTCTTCCGCTTCCGTCATCGGGAAGGCAATCAGGCGGCATACGAACCCGAGAACAAGCGGCTCGAATGGTGGCTGACGATCGTCACCGCAATCGGCGTCACCGCCATGCTGGTTCCCGGCCTGTTCGTCTGGAACCAGTTCGTCAGCGTCCCAAGCGACGCAACAGTGGTCGAAGTCGTCGGCCAGCAATGGCAATGGAGTTTTCGCTTGCCCGGCAAGGACGGCAAGCTCGGCACGTCCGACACCCGCAACGTCAGCCCTGAAAATCCCCTCGGCGTGAACGCCAGTGACGCCAACGGCCAGGACGATGTCGTCGTCGAAGCCGCCGATCTGCATCTGCCGGTCGGCAAGCCGGTCAAGATGCTGCTCCGCTCGATCGACGTGCTGCACGATTTCTACGTGCCGGAATTCCGCGCCAAGATGGACATGATCCCCGGCTCGGTCACCTATTTCTGGTTCACCCCGACCAAGACCGGAACTTTCCAGGTCCTGTGTGCCGAACTTTGTGGCCAGGGGCACCCGTTGATGAATGGCGTGGTCATGGTCGACACGCCGGAAGACTATCTGGCGTGGCTCGGCGAACAGCAGACTTTTGCGCAATTGTCGGCCCCCCAGCAGGTGGGCTCGGCAGATTAGACGCCGGCAAAGACGGCGATTTGGATTGAAATTGCGGCAGGGCTCGAAACTGTCGAACCTGGCCGAAAAGGACACGGAGGTGTTCCTATATGGTCGATGTCACACCTGCAGATGCGGTACCGCCAGCCGAAGTCGCGGAGATGGAACTCTATCATCCGCACAGTTGGTGGACGAAATACGTCTTTTCGCAGGACGCCAAGGTCATCGCCATCCAGTATTCGGCGACGGCGACGGCAATCGGCATGGTGGCGCTGGTGCTGTCTTGGATGATGCGGCTGCAGCTCGGCTTCCCCGGCACGTTCGACTTCATCACCCCGGAAGCCTACTATCAGTTCATCACCATGCACGGCATGATCATGGTGATCTACCTGCTCACGGCGCTCTTCCTGGGCGGCTTCGGCAACTACCTGATCCCGCTGATGGTCGGCGCGCGCGACATGGTCTTTCCCTATGTCAACATGCTGAGCTACTGGATCTACCTGCTCGCCGTGCTGGTTTTGGTCTCGAGCTTCTTTGCGCCCGGCGGACCGACCGGCGCCGGCTGGACGCTCTACCCGCCGCAGGCGATCATGACCGGCACACCAGGCGGCCAGGACTGGGGCATCATCCTGATGCTCGTCTCGCTGATCCTGTTCATCATCGGCTTCACCATGGGCGGCTTGAACTACGTCGTGACGGTGCTGCAGGCCCGCACGCGCGGCATGACGCTGATGCGCCTGCCGCTGACCGTCTGGGGTATCTTCACCGCGACAGTCATGGCGCTGCTCGCCTTCCCGGCGCTGTTTGTCGCCTGCGTGATGATGCTGTTCGACCGTGCGCTCGGCACCAGCTTCTTCATGCCGGCCATCGTCGAGATGGGCGAACAACTGCAGCACGGCGGCGGCAGCCCGATCCTGTTCCAGCATCTGTTCTGGTTCTTCGGCCACCCCGAGGTCTACATCGTGGCGCTGCCGGCCTTCGGCATCGTGTCCGACCTGATCAGCACCCATGCGCGCAAGAACATCTTCGGCTACCGGATGATGGTCTGGGCCATCGTCGGCATCGGCGCGCTGAGCTTCGTGGTCTGGGCGCACCACATGTATGTCAGCGGCATGCATCCCTATTTCGGCTTCTTCTTCGCCACCACGACACTGATCATTGCCGTCCCGACCGCGATCAAGGTCTACAATTGGGTGCTGACACTGTGGCGCGGCGACATCCACCTCACCGTGCCGATGCTTTTTGCGCTGGCCTTCATCGTCACCTTCGTCAATGGCGGGCTGACCGGACTGTTTCTCGGCAACGTCGTCGTCGACGTTCCGCTGTCGGACACGATGTTCGTCGTTGCCCATTTCCATATGGTCATGGGCGTCGCCCCGATCCTGGTGATCTTCGGGGCGATCTATCACTGGTACCCGAAGGTCACTGGCCGGATGCTGAACGAGGCCATGGGCCAGTTCCATTTCTGGGTCACCTTCCTCGGTGCCTATCTGATTTTCTTTCCCATGCACTACATCGGCCTGATGGGCGTGCCGCGCCGCTACCACGAACTGACCAACACGGCGGTGATGACCGAGTCGGCCCACGATCTGAACGCGTTCATCAGCATCATGGCGTTCCTCGTCGGCTTTGCCCAAATCGTGTTCCTGTTCAATCTGATCTGGAGCATCCGCCACGGCCGCGAGGCCGGCGGCAATCCGTGGCGCGCCACGACGCTCGAATGGCAGACGTCGGAAACACCGCCCCCCCATGGCAATTTCGGCAAGGAACTGCCGATCGTCTATCGCTGGGCCTATGACTACAGCGTTCCGGGCGCCAAGGAGGATTTTATCCCGCAAAACGTGCCGGGCTCCTTCGGATCCTCCAGGGAGCCGGCATGAGCGTCATTCTGGTCTTCCTCCTCGTCATCGTCGGCTTTGCCGGATGGTGGCTTTCCCATCAGCGGCTGATGGCCAAGCCATGGCTCGAGCAAGGTGTGATCGGGGATATTATCGGCCCGGAAGGATCAGCGCTGCCGACCGCCAAGATCGGCCTCGGCGTCTTCCTCGCCGTCGTCGGCTGCCTGTTTGCGCTTTTCACCAGCGCCTACTTCATGCGCATGGCGCTGTCGGACTGGCAGGCGCTGCCGCTGCCGCGCGTGCTCTGGTTCAACACCGGCGTGCTGGTCCTGAGCAGCATCGCGCTTCAATGCGCCTCGGTCGCTGCGCGCCGGGGCGAGATCGACGCGGTCAGACTCGGCCTCGTCACGGCTGGGCTCACCGCGCTTGCCTTCCTGGTTGGACAGCTTGTGGCTTGGCGGGAACTGACCGCCGACGGCTACTTGCTAACCGCCAATCCGGCCAACAGTTTTTTCTACCTGATAACCGGGATGCATGGGCTGCACATACTGGGCGGGCTGGTGGGCCTGGGCAGAACAACTGCCGGCGCCTGGAACGGAGCACGGCCGGAGCGGCTTCGCCTCAGTGTCGAACTGTGCGCCATGTACTGGCATTTCCTGCTTTTCGTCTGGCTCGCCATTTTTGCACTTCTGGCCGGCTGGGCCGCGACTTTTATCGAGATTTGCCGACAGCTGCTGACCTAGGAGGGCCGGACGGATGGCAGACACGACAGTGACGCATACCGGCCAAGCACAGGCGCGGCCAGCTGGTTTGCAAGGCGTCGCCGCCGATTGGTCCTCGGATCAGCGCGCGTTCAAGAACGTGTCCTGGGGCAAGGCCATGATGTGGATCTTCCTGCTCAGCGACACCTTCGTCTTCGGCTGCTTCCTGCTCTCCTACATGACCGCGCGCATGTCCACCCGAGTGCCGTGGCCCAATCCGAGCGAGGTCTTTGCCCTTCATATCGGCGGCTCGAATATTCCACTGATCCTTATCGCGATCATGACCTTCGTGCTGATCTCGAGCAGCGGAACGATGGCCATGGCGGTGAATTTCGGCTACCGCCACGACCGCCGCAAGACGGCGATCCTGATGCTTCTGACCGCAGCACTCGGCGCGACCTTCGTCGGCATGCAGGCCTTCGAATGGACCAAGCTGATCTCCGAGGGGGTACGGCCCTGGGGCAATCCGTGGGGTGCGGCGCAGTTCGGGTCATCCTTCTTCATGATCACCGGCTTTCACGGCACCCATGTGACGTTCGGGGTGATCTTCCTGATCATCGTGGCGCGAAAGGTCTGGCGCGGAGATTACGAAACCGGGCGGCCCGGGTTCTTCACCAGTCGCAGGGGCAGCTACGAGCACGTCGAGATCATGGGGCTCTACTGGCATTTCGTCGACCTGGTCTGGGTGTTCATTTTCGCATTCTTCTATCTTTGGTGAGAGGCAGACATGGCTTTGGTGAGAGGCAGATATGGCTGAAGCAACCGCAAACGGTCTGGGGCAACATACGCTGCACGGAACCCAAGCGCATGATGCGGCAGCAGCAGCAGGCATCGCCCCTGCGGAGGTTCATCAGGAGCACCCGATCAAGCTCTATCTGGTGGTCTGGGTATGGCTGTTCATCCTCAGCGCCTGCTCCTATCTGGTCGATTATGTCGGCCTCCAGGGCTATCTCAGATGGTCGCTGATCCTGATCTTCATGATGCTCAAGGCCGGGCTGATCGTCGCGGTCTTCATGCACATGGCTTGGGAGCGGCTGGCGCTGACCTATGCGATCATATTGCCGCCGATCCTGGTGCTGGTGTTCGTGGCAATGATGGTCTTCGAATCGGAGTACACGCTTATCACCCGGACGCTGTTTTTTGGGACCGAGCCCTGACGCGCAATCCGGGTCGGGCAGCATTTCCCGCCGAGGACCGGAGGGGCTGTTCACGGCCCGCTCCGCCTTGCCTTGAAACGGTCGACAGCTGGCCCATTTTTGTCACCACCGGAAAACGACAGAAGGAGAATGATTTTCGTCGTTTCTCCGTCGCGAACTCCAGGAAGGGAGGCTCAAGATGACGATCGCAAACAGATTGAAGGACTTTATCGACGAGAAAGGAATTTCCTACGATACCGTCGAGCACCACCGCACGTCGACAAGCAGGCAGTCCGCCTTAGCGGCGCATGTGCCCGGCAGCATAATGGCCAAATCGGTGGTGGTTCACCACGACGGTGGCTATGCGCTGGCCGTGGTGCCCAGTACGCACAGGATCGAGCTCGGCACATTGCAGGACGTCATGCACCAGCGTATCGGGCTCGCCTCCGAGGACGAGGTGGTTTCGCTCTTCGAGGATTGCGACACCGGCGCCATCCCGCCGATCGGCGCGGCCTACGATGTGCCGGTGATTGTCGATGAAAGCCTCGGCAATGCCGGCGATATATATTTCGAGGGTGGCGACCACAGGACGCTCGTGCATGTCAGCGGCAAGGATTTCCGCAACCTGACCAGCGACGCACAGCAAGCCCGCTTTAGCTACCCGGCTTACTAAACGCTCTTGCCAACCTGCCGCAGCGGCCTCTCGCTGGTGCGGCAGGGCAGAATTCTTTCTTTCAGTCCGCCGGTCTGGTGGAGGCCGGCGATTCCACGACTTTCCGATAGACGTGCCAGGTGGCGTGACCGAGGATCGGCAGCACCACCGCCAGCCCGGCGAACACCGGCAGCGAGCCTATGATCAGGGCGACGGCGACGATCAGGCCCCAGACAGCCATCACGATCGGGTTCGCCAGGACCACCCGCACCGAGGTATGGATAGCTTCGTAGGCGCCGACGTCGCGGTCGAGCAACAACGGGAACGCGACGACCGTGGTGCACAACACGACCGCGGCGAAGACGAAGCCGATCGCGTGGCCAACGATAATCAGCGTCCAGCCGCGTCCGGTGGCGAATATTTCACTGATGAAGCTGGACAGTGATTCCGGCGGAGCCGAACCGAACACCTGCTGATAAAATATCTGCGCGGTCAACAGCCAGGCGATGAAGATCGCAAGCAGCATGATCCCGACCGCCGCGATGGCCGGCAGCGCTGGAGAGTTCCTGACCTCGAAAGCGTGGCTCCATGAGGCGTCGAGCCCGGCCTCTCTCCGCCGGCTGATTTCATATAGGCCGAGCGCCGCGAATGGACCGATCAGCGCAAAACCAGATACTAGCGGAAACAACAGCGGCAACGCGTTGTTGCCCGACGTCCAGACAGCGAGCACGACGCCGACAAGCGGATAAATCAGGCAGAGGAAAACGATGTGCGACGGTTTGACCATGAAATCATCGACGCCACGCTTGAGCGCGTCGAAAAGGTCGGAAACGCCTATCTTTCGAATTCTGGTGTGCTCCAGCGTCTCGCTGGCGCCTGCAATCACGTGAAAACTTGCCATGACCATTTCCTCCAGACCAGGTCCGGTAAAGGTCGCGATTTCACGGTGCTGTCGTTCAGCGTGACTGGCCACGCAAAACCGCGACCTGCACCATGATCAACATACGCTCTTGCATGGCATTTGTCGCCGCCCTTTGTCTGCGGGGACGGCTCCGGTGATCCCGCTAGCTCTAACGGCCTTTCTTCGCTAGTCTCAAAGCTGGGTTGAAGGGTGAAGGTCATGGATGGAAAGACCGTTCTTATACTCGGCCTTGGCATAGTTATTCTGCTGGTGCTGGGATTCTGCGCAGTGCCAACGTGAGGTTTGGGCAGGTTCGGGCGCACCTCGTTCAGCAATCGCCGATTTTCAACCCGGCAAACAATCCGAGAACATCAGGATTCAATGCAGCCACGAGGCAGGTCATGCCGTCAATTTCCGGCTGAGATGACGACACGCATTGCAACGGTATCGGCAAGCAGCACGGCAAAGATCGCGAAAAGATAGAATATCGAATAGGCAAATAGCGCCTTTGCGCGTTTCATCTCCCACCCTTCAGCCCACCTTTTGTCGACCAGAAGCTTCCAGGCATGCCAGATGAAACCCGCGCCCAATGCGGTCGAAACACTCCCGTACAATCCGCTCGCGAATCCGAAAGCCCAAGGGAGCACGCCGATTGGTGCCAGGATCAGCGAATAGACGAAGATTTGCTTTCTGGTCGAAGCCTGGCCGGCCACATTCGGCATCATGGGAATGCCGGCCGCGGCATAGTCGCCGATCTTGAACAGCGCGAGCGCCCAGAAATGCGGCGGCGTCCAGAGGAAAATGATCAGAAACAGGACGAGACTTTCAACCCCGACGGCGCCGGTGGCGGCCGCCCACCCGATGACCGGAGGAAGCGCACCCGCGGCGCCGCCTATGACGATGTTCTGCGGCGTCGAGCGTTTCAGCCACATCGTGTAGATGACGACGTAGAAGAAGATGGTGAAGGCCAGCAGCGATGCGGCGAGCCACCCCACCAGCACGCCGAGCGTCATGATCGCAAGTACGGAAAGCACCAGGCCGAAGCCGAGCGCTTCGCCTGGCGTGACCCGACCTGACGGGACCGGCCGCTTTGACGTGCGCGACATCAACGCGTCAATATCGGCATCGTACCACATGTTGAGTGCCCCGGCCGCTCCCGCTCCAACCGCAATTGCACCGATTGCAATCACGGCGATGACCGGATTCATCGCCCCGGGCGCCACCATCAGGCCGACGAAAGCGGTAAAAACAGCAAGCGCCATGACGCGTGGTTTCAGAAGCGCGAAGAAATCACTGACCGTCGCTTCAGAGATCTGGATACCGGTATCCTTGAAGCCGCTTTCCCTGGCCGACATTTCAGGCAACCACCGATGGGGGCAGGCAATTTGGCCGGCCCATCGGCCGGCGGAAGAACCGGGTCATTTGGAGAATTGCTTCAGGTAGGCGATGACGTTGGCGAGATCCTCGTCCTTCTTGAGACCGGGAAACGCCATCTTCCCACCTTTGATCATGGCCTTGGGATCGCGAAGATAATTCGTCAGCGTGGCGTCGTCCCATTTGACGCCGGATGCGCCCGCCTCGGTCATGGCTTTGGAATACTTGAACCCCGGATGCGTGCCGGCCGTCCGGCCGATCACGCCGCTCAACGACGGACCGATCTTGTTTTTGTCCTCGTCGACGACGTGGCAGGCCTTGCATTTGGCGAAGACCTTCTCACCCGCGGCGGCATCCTGTGCCTGAGATTGGTTTGTGATGAACGTCGCAACGGAAGCGACGGCGAAAAACGCGATTGCACGCATGGCATTCCTCCCCGATCGCCAAATCTGCCTTGGACGATCTGCGCCTGCCGACACTTCGCCAGCATGCGCCCCTTGCACGACAGAGCGGAATATCCGCGTCTCCCGCATGGAATTGCGGCATCTACTTACCACAGAATCCGGCCGGCAGATAGATTGCCCCGAAGCGATTAGGAAGCTCGATCGGCGTCGAGCGCGATCGGAACGCATACCGTGTAAAGGCGTTAGACCAGCTACGGTTCAGCGTCCACGAGATCAAAGATCAGAGAAGTGTCCATGAACGACAGGAGCGTCCTGGAGGTGCGCCACGGCACCCGCACGATCGATGGCGAGACGGTGTTTTACAGAGAAGCAGGTCCTGAAACCGCGCCGGTGTTGCTGCTTCCGCATGGCTATCCCTGCTCATCCTTCCAGTATCGCCGGCTGATGCCGGCGCTCGCCGATCGGTGGCGGACGGTCGCGCCGGATTTCCCCGGCTTTGGCTACAGTGGAACCCCCGATCCGGCACGGTTCGGTTTTGATTTCGACGCCTATGCAACTTTCCTGGAGCGGTTTACCGACGCGCTGGAGCTCGGCAGCTACGCCCTATGGCTGCACGATTACGGCTCGCAGATCGGCCTGCGCCACGCTATAGCGCACCCATCGCGGATCAGGGCCCTGATCATCCAGAATGGCGATATCTACGCGGATGCTCTTGGCCCGAAATACGAAACGATCCGGCGTTTCTGGCGGGATCCTTCACCAGCAAACCGTGCACCGCTCGAACAGGCGGTGAGCGAAGACGGCTTTCGCTCCGAGTTTGTAGGCGAAGTCGATGACGACGTCGCTCGACGTGTCCCGCCCGATATGTGGAAGTTGCATTGGCCGCTAATGAATACGGCTGTGCGCCGTGCGCTCTCAGTCGGACTGATGGAGAAGCTCAAGGCTAATCTCGACTGGTTCGCTCGTTACCAGGAATACCTGCGCGAGCAGCGGCCGCCGGCAATGATCCTTTGGGGGCCGAGGGACGAATACATGCCCGAGCCGGCGGCGCGCGCCTATTTGCGCGATCTCCCCGAGGCCGAGCTGCATTTGCTGAACGACGCAGGGCACTGGCTGCTGGAGACCCATTTCGAGGTCGCCCTGCCGTTGGTGCGACGGTTTCTTGGCAAGGTCCTGCATTAATCCCCGCGCAGAGGAGCATTTCATGACCGACAACGTCACAATTGCCCGGATCTGGCGGGGAAGGACACGCCGCGATCTGGCAGACGCCTACGAGCCATATCTGCGCCGCGAAGGCATTCCGCCGCTTCAGGAGAAGGCACTTGGCGTGCAGTCGTTTCGCGAAGATCGCGAAGAAGAAACAGAGTTCGTGACGATCTCGTACTGGCCTGACGTCGAAGCCATGGCGAGCTTCACCGGCGGCGACCCGCACAAGATCCACCACCTGCCGCGTGACGAAGAGTTTCTCATTGAACTACCCAAGCGAGTGACGGTGATGCGGATCCTCGTCAATCAATTGCCTCGCGACTAGGGCAGCGGCGGCCTTGCGACGTCGGCAGCAACGAAAAGGCCGCCCCGTGGGCGGCCTTTCACATCCAGCAGAATGCCGTGTTATTCGGCGTCCTTGGCAGCTTTCTTCTTCGGCGCGGCCTTCTTCTTGGGCTCGTCCGCATCGTCGGCCTTCTTGGCGTCGGCCGTTTTCGCAGCGGCTTTCTTCGCCGGCTTTGCCTTGGCCGTCTCGGTGTCCTCGTCGTCGGCCATCAACTCTTCCTTGCTGACCTTGACGTCGGTGACGGAGATCTGGCTGAGCAGATGGTCGACCACCTTCTCCTCGAACATCGGCGCGCGCAGCGTGTTTAATGCTTCGGGATTGCTGCGGTAGAATTCGAAGGCTTCCTGCTGCTGGTTGGCCGGATAGCGGCGCACCTGCTCGAGCAGACCGCGCTGCAGTTCCTCGTCCGAGACGGTGACGCCGGCCCTCTCGCCGATCTCGGCGAGAACCAGGCCGAGACGCACACGACGCTCGGCAAGCCGCATATACTCGGCGCGTGCCTCTTCTTCCGTCGTCTCCTCGTCGGCGAAGGTGCGGCCGGCGGCTTCCAGATCACGGTTGACCTGGTTCCAGATGTTGTTGAACTCGGCCTCGACGAGCTTCGACGGCGCCTCGAACGAGTAGGCGGCATCGAGCTGGTCGAGCAGCTGGCGCTTGATCTTCTGGCGCGTCATCGAACCGAACTGGTTCTCGATCTGGCCGCGCACCACTTCACGCAGGCGCTCCAGCGACTCCAGGCCGAGATTTTTGGCCATCTCGTCGTTGATTTCCAACGCACCGGGCTTGGATACTTCCTTGACGGTGACATCGAAGGTGGCTTCCTTGCCGGCCAGATGCGCCGCCTGGTAGTTTTCCGGGAACGTGACCGTGACCTGCGTCTCGTCACCGGCCTTGCTGCCGACGAGCTGGTCCTCGAAGCCGGGAATGAATTCCTTGGAGCCGAGCACCAGCGGCTGATCCGTGCCGGCGCCGCCGCTGAAGGCTTCGCCATCGATCTTGCCGACGTAGTCGATCGTCACGCGGTCGCCTTCGGCGGCCTCGCCGGCCTTCGGCTCGTAGGTGCGCGCCGATTCGGCGACACGCTGGACCTGCTCGTCGATTTCGGAATCCGGCACGTCGAACACCTGACGCGTCACCTTGATCTCGGAGAAATCCTTGATCTCGATCGGCGGAATGATCTCGTAGTTCAGGCGGAACT
Organism: Mesorhizobium sp. WSM4806; assembly: GCF_055811635.1. Taxonomy (NCBI): domain Bacteria; kingdom Pseudomonadati; phylum Pseudomonadota; class Alphaproteobacteria; order Hyphomicrobiales; family Phyllobacteriaceae; genus Mesorhizobium; species Mesorhizobium sp. WSM4806. The sequence goes on from NZ_JBVVQZ010000002.1 coordinate 30,049, forward strand.
CGAAGTCGGCACCGCCGGCAAGGATCTTCTCGGCTTCCTTCTCGTCCTCGGTCATGATCACTTCGGGCTGCATGGCAGCCTTTTCGCCGCGCCCGGTAATGATCGAACGGGTCGAATCGTTGAGGATCTCGTTGACCACTTCGGCCATGAACGACTTGCCGTAGACCTTGCGCAGGTGCTGCACCGGCACCTTGCCGGGGCGGAAGCCGTTGATGCGGACCTTGTTCCTGGCATCGGAAAGCCGCGCCATCAGCTTGGCTTCCATATCACCGGCCGGCACGGTGATCTTGATCTCGCGCTTGAGACCGGAGTTGAGCGTTTCGGTGACCTGCATCATAGAACCTTTGTTTCCACCAATGAGCAGCCAAACGGCTCCTGCCGTTTACAGCCTGCCGGTATTATCTTGCCGGGAATGGCTTTTGGTGCGGGACTTGGCGATCTGTCCGCCCAATGCGGCTCAAATCCTTCAGAAATACGCTCCAAAATGTGAATAAGCCCTTGTTTTTCCTACTTCTTATCACATTCTGCAGAAGCGGATCGTCGCATCCCGTCACATTCGACACGCCTTTTGTCACAGGCCCGGCTAATTTTCAACCATCTTCGCATCTACAGCGCCGCGCGTCCTCTTGGACGCACAAAGGACGCTGTAGGACCTTCATTTTGGCGCGTGATCCTTTCCGAAAATCGCTTTTCCGATTTCGGGATCATGCGCCGGCGAACGGCCCTTATTTTGACCGCGACATTGACAGAATGATGACTACATGGGATTGCCGGGCGACGCGGATGTGGCGGAATTGGTAGACGCCCTGGATTTAGGTTCCAGTGCCGAAAGGCGTGGGGGTTCGAGTCCCTTCATCCGCACCAAGTTTTTCACCTGAAAGCCTGGAACGCTGGCGTCTCTAGATGGCGCGTTGTTCGGCAGAGCATCAATTGGCCCTTCTGAAAGCTGACCTGCTCAAGATGGCTGCCGGGAACCAGCCTCGGCGAGCCACGTTGCTAGGTCATGGACCTTCACAAAAGGATCGTGCAATGGCGAAAGACCTACCCCGCGAGGAAGAGCAACGCGGCACCGGAAAGGTCCTCATGTGGGGCGCCGCGATCATCGCTATGCTTTTTGTCGCCCTAATGGCCGTGTTCATCCTCGGGCCGTTCTGGTCGTAGCCACCATTGGCATTGCGAAACTCCAGGCCGCCTACTCCTCGAAGACCTGGCAGGTGAACCATTCGGTCAAAGTCGCAAGTTCAGGTCCCAGCACGCGATCGTCGCCGACCGGCGGCACGATGCTTCTTATATCCGCGACGAACGACTGAAGCGCCGGAGGAGCCACGCGCTCGGTGACATGCAATGCCTGCGAAGCGATCACCGCCAGCATCGCCATCGCGGCATCGAGACAGCGGCCGGAGCGTGCTTCCTTCGTCCAGGCGAGGAACACCGTCGTGGCGACATCGTCCTGTCCGGCACCGGCCGATTCCGTTCCCGGGATGAAGGTGCGCTGCGCCGAAAGTTTCGCCTGCTCCAGATAACCCGTGATCGCCATCGGCACATAGCCGACATTGCCGTGGCCGTCGCTGTCGCTCCAGTCCCGCCCTGTCAAAAGCAGATCGGGCAGGAGCGAGACCTTGCCGTTCAAAAGCTTCGAGGCGTGGCGGTCGCACAAGAGGCAGATGTCGGCCCATATCGCCGCCAGATCGTCCAGGGCGGGTGTTGCCATGGCATTGTGATAGCCGCCCGTGCTGATGCAGCGCCCGAGCGGATACCCGTCGTCAGGCGGGATGTAGACCGGATTGTCCGATACCGAAGCGAGCGACACGGTGGCCGCCCGCTCCGCCGATGCCAGCGCGCGATGCGCGTGCCCGAGGATGCGAGGGACGATGCGGTAGCTGACCGGTGCCTGGTAATTGCGGCGCCCGGTGCCGGCGCCGGCAAGGAACTCCCTCAATCCCCTCAGGGCCGCCGCTTCGTGTTCATCGCCCCAAAGCGCATCGAGCGCCGGGTCGTAATGTTCGAGCGGCGCGCGAAACGCCTCGATCGAAAGCGCAAAGACTTTTTCGGCAAGGCGAATGCGGCGGCGAGCCGCCAAGGCCGCGTCGGCCACGAGTGCGGCAGCGCAAGGCGAACCGTTGATCAGCGAGCCTCGTTCCTTGACTTCCAGGTCGAAGCGCGTCGAAAGCTCCGCAAACAGCGGATAGAGCGCGAGGATTTCACCGGCACCGCCCTGACCGGAGGATGGCACCATGGGCATGGGTCCGCCGTCCAACATCGCGGCGACGGCGAGCGCCATGCGCGGTGTCGTCGCGGCATTTCCCTCGAGGAAATTCGCCAGCCGGGCGAGCACGATCGCCCGTACCACGCGGTCTGGCAAAGGCTCGCCGAATGATGTTGCGGCTGCGAACGCCTTGATGCGCGCATGGCGACCCCGCTCGCTAAGTTCGAGCCGCCTGCTTGCCAGTTCTCCCATAGCGGTGGTTACGCCATAGATGACCGGAACAGGGTCGGTTTCAATGAGACGCAGGAACGACGCGCGACACTCTGCGATGCGCTGCAAGGCCTTGCCGCTGATTTGTACCGTGTCTTTTTTCCAGGCGACGCGGAAAACGGAGCTGAGATTTATGTCTTCTCGTGTCGTCAGGATAGTTGTCATGTTTGATGCTGTCCGAGCGGCCACGCTTTCCCAATTCTAATCCGGGCCAATTCTAATAAAGTGGTTCCTCGAACAGCGTCTTGTCGCCGTCCATCAGCGCCTTGATCTGCGCGGCGCCATCGGCTGCGATTGCGACGCGGACGCCGAACGGCCGCACCCGCATGTCGTTCTGGATCGCCATCCCCTCGCCTTCCGGCAGATAGAAGCGCTCGATGCCGTAATTCGGCGCGATCGTCGTGGCTGCGCTGAGATCCCACCCTTCTGACACATTCCCGACGATATCGACTGCATCGGATGCTGCCGGCCCAGGCGCTTGCCCGAACCAGGCCGTGGTTGCGCCCCAATAGCCGCCGGCGCCCTGTCTCAGCCTGACAACGATCGGCGTATCGTCGCTCGTCAGCTTGCCGGTCGGAACGTTGGCGATCAGCTTCACCGGCAGGCGCGAAATATCATAGCTGAGTATAATGTAGTCGCCGCGCAGCAGATCGCGCGGATCGATCGGTTCGACCCTCAGCAGCACCTGCTTGCCGTCGCGCAGGATCGCCGCCCGGCCGGCGATGATCCACATCAGGAAGCCGATCTGGACGAACGCCAGCACCAGCGCTGAAATGATCAGTTTTTTGCCGGTCATCATGCCGCTGCTCCTTCTACGCTCGGGAGCCTCATGCGCTTCTCCACGCGGAGGATGACAAGGGCAAGCAGGCCAAGAAGCACAGCGGCTGCAAGGAAGAAGCCTGCCGTGTCGAGCATCGACTGCAGCATCACCACATAGATGATGGCGAGTTCGAAGGCGAAGCCGGCATAGGCAACCCAGCGCAAGCCCCTGCTCTCGCGGCCGCCCAGCACGATTGCCGCGACAATGCCGGCAAGCGCAATGGCCGAGGCAATGCCAAAGCCGCTGTTATTGCTTTCACTGGCCAGTTCGAACTGGATCATCGCCAGGCCGGTGAGAAACCCGATCAGCGCGTGCAAGGGCAGACGGCCGCCAAGCTGCGATATCCGGTCGACGGGCTCGGCAGCGAAGATCGCAGCCGCGAAAAGCAGCGCCGACACGACAATGAGCGGGACGGCGACCTGCAGCGTTTCGTATTCCGTAAACAACAGCACGAGATAGAAGATGACCGACAGGATGATCAGATGCCGCGCCGCCTGGCTGCGGGTCCAGAACGAAATGGCGAACAACACGATCGCCATGGCGACGAAGAGGTGCGGAAATTCCGTGCGCCTGAAATAATCGAACCCTCTCAGGAACAGCCACGCGTCGGCAATGCCGACAGAAGCGACGGTCAGCAGGTTCGAGCGCAGCGCGACTGCCGCCAGGGCGGTGCCCGCGCCCCAGGTGATCAGGGCCGACGCTTCGTCGCCGGACAAATGGTACATCTGGCCGATCAGCGCGATCGATCCGCCAAATGCCGCTGCGGCGACGATCCAGAGTGCCTCGCCGATTGCAGCATGGTCGCGTGTCTTCAGCACGGCGCCGCCGACATAGCCGGCGAAGATGATAGCGAAGAGCGCTGCCACCCGCGCCAGCCGCGGGATGGCTTCCCAGTTGGCGGCGACGAAGATCAGGACGGCCGCACCAAAAAGCAGCGCCGCCATCATCGCCAGGATCGAGCCGAAGCTCAGTGATTTGCGCTCATTGGCCTCGACGTCGCGCCTCAGCGCGTCGGCCGTCGAGGCGTCGATCAGGTCAGCCTGCAGCCATCGTGCGATATCAGCCCTGACCCGCGACGAATAGCTCGCCATGCCTTTCTCCTCCAGCTTGGTCGTTTCTTCAGCCGACCCGGACAAACCGTTGACGCTACGGCATTTTCCGATTGGGCCTATCTATGTCGAAGACGAGAATTGCCGGTGATTGTGCATTGCACAATTTGCATTGCTGCTATGCACCAATAGCGCTTTTAAATCGATATGACCCGACCTATCTTCCGGTCGTACACAAAGACGGAATGATCCGGAAGAAAGACGAAACGAGAATACCATGAACCTGATCCGCAACTACCGCAACTGGCGCCGCTACCGGGACACCGTTTCCGAGCTGAGTCGCCTGAGCAACCGCGAACTGACCGACCTCGGCATCAGCCGCAGCGACATCCACTACGTCGCCCGCAAGGCGGTCTAATCCTCTTCGGACCGCAAATGGTCCGAACCAGTTTGACTTGAAAAGAGAACGACAATGAACCTGATCCGCAACTATCGTAACTGGCGCGTTTATCGCTCGACGGTTACCGAGCTGGGTCGCCTTTCGAACCGCCAGCTGCATGATCTCGGCATCGTCCGCGAAGAGATCAAGAGCATCGCCCGCAAGGCGATCTAGTCAGAATTTCGCCAGGGTCGACCTCCTCCCCGACCCTGACGGATACGGTCAGCCTTCACCTCCTCCCGAGGGTTGACCACAAAAACGGCGCTCGCCGCACCTCCTCCCGCGGCGGGCGCTGTTTCCCCAGGGCGAAGCGATTTCGTCCAAAAGGGTTCGCCCCCTTTCATCAGGCGAAAGGAATTTCGTCAAAGCCGACCTCCTCCCCGGCGATGGCGAATACGGTCGATCTTCACCTCCTCCCGAGGATCGACCAGCAAAACGACACCCGCCGGATCCTCCCCCGGCGGGTGTTGTTGCTTTTTCAGGGTCGACGCACACTCTGAGAATCGTTCTGGGAATTCGTCCTGGCGGGGAAGTCCCTGTCGTCAGTCGAGCGCACCGCTTTCCAGCACGCCCCTCTTCTTCCACTGGCTGAGCGGAAAAATGTCCGGTGCGCCGCCCATCGGCGCATACCAGGAATCCACCACCCACTCGGTGCCTCTGCGGTCGCTGATCACCGCCGTCCAATGGGGATAGCGCCCGTCGACAAACAAGCCTCGCGAGGCCTTGTCCTCGACCTTGTGGAACCTGAGCAATTTTCGCTCGGCAAGATAGACCAGCAGCGCATGGGTATTGGTCGATTCGTCGACACAATCCATCTGGCCCCTGATGCGCGATGCGCCGAATTCCGACTGCGGCAGATCGCGAATGCCGGTGGCCCGGAAAATGCGCTGCTCGAAATAGCGAACAGCCTTCGAAATAGCCGCACGCTCGGCTTGGGGCGAACCGGCGCCGGCACGCAGGATAGAGCGGAAACGCGCGCCGTCACCGGGGCCAAGCGCCAGCATCGTGCGATAGTTGCAACTGTAGCCGTGGCAGATGGGGATCCGCTTGGAAGCCGTCGCGGCCAGTTCGCCGGCGGCCGCTGATCCACCCACGGCGATCACGACTGTCAGAAATGTCGCTCTGGCAAACATCCCAAGCACCCCGTCCATTCTCCGACAGTAGACGATTGCAGCGCTTGGCGGCAACAACGCGGCCGACACGGCCGGCTCCTGTAATTGCAATCGCAGCTACAAAGGATTATTTCGGCGCTCATGAACAAGAATCCCATTCACGTCATCGGCGGTGGCCTGGCCGGTTCTGAAGCCGCCTGGCAGGCGGCCGAAGCCGGCGTTCCCGTCGTGCTGCATGAAATGCGTCCCATCCGCGGCACCGATGCGCACAAGACGGATGGATTGGCCGAACTCGTCTGTTCCAATTCCTTCCGCTCCGACGATGCGCAGACCAACGCCGTCGGCCTGCTGCACGCCGAAATGCGGCTGGCCGGTTCGCTGATCATGAGCGCCGGCGACGCGCACCAGGTGCCGGCCGGCGGAGCGCTGGCTGTCGACCGCGACGGGTTTTCCGGAGCGGTGACAAGAAAGCTCGAAGCGCACCCGCTCATCACCATCCAGCGCGAGGAAGTGCTCGGCCTGCCGCCGGCGGATTGGGACCAGGCGATCATCGCCACCGGCCCGCTGACCGCACCTGGGCTCGCCCAATCGATCGCGGAAGTGACCGGCGCCGATGCGCTCGCCTTCTTCGACGCCATCGCGCCGATCATCCATTTCGACACGATCGACATGGACATCTGCTGGTTCCAGTCGCGCTACGACAAGGTCGGACCTGGCGGCACCGGCAAGGATTACATCAACTGTCCGATGGACAAGGAGCAATATCTTGCCTTCGTGCAGGCGCTTGTCGACGGCCAAAAGACCGAATTCAAGCAATGGGAAGGCACGCCCTATTTCGACGGCTGCCTGCCGATCGAGATCATGGCCGAGCGCGGCGTCGAGACGCTGCGCCATGGGCCGATGAAGCCGATGGGGCTGACCAATGCGCACAATCCGTCGGTAAAGGCCTATGCCGTCGTGCAGCTTCGCCAGGACAATGCGCTGGGCACGCTCTACAACATGGTCGGTTTCCAGACCAAGCTGAAGCACGCCGAGCAGGTTCGCGTGTTCCGCACCATCCCGGGCCTCGAAAACGCCGAGTTTGCCCGCCTCGGCGGCCTGCACCGCAACACCTATATCAATTCGCCGACGTTGCTTGACCAATCGCTGCAGTTGAAATCACGGCCCGGCCTGCGCTTCGCCGGCCAGATCACCGGCTGCGAGGGCTATGTCGAAAGTGCCGCCATCGGCCTGCTTGCCGGGCGCTTTGCCGCCGCCGAGCGGTTGGGCCACGCGCCGGCGCTGCCGCCGATGACCACAGCCTTTGGCGCGCTGCTCAACCATATTACCGGCGGTCATATCGTTTCCGACGACGAGCCGGGAAAGCGCTCATTCCAGCCGATGAACATCAATTTCGGCTTGTTCCCTCCGGTGGAAGCGCCGAAAGCGGAGGGAAAACGCCTGCGCGGCAAGGACAAGACCGTCGCCAAGCGGCGTGCGGTGACATCGCGCGCGCTGGCCGCCTGCCGCGAATGGCTGGGGCTGCCTTCCCAGGCGGAAGCGGCGGAGTAGCCCGCCTGTCTGTCCTTGTCGATCGGTCGACAGGAGAGTAGGATAATATCCTACTATAGGGAGCAATTCCATGGAACCCGCAGAGAAACTGTCCGTCACTGTCACGCCCGCCATGGCGCGCATGATCCGCGAAAAAGTCGAGGATGGCACCTTTGGATCGGCGAGCGAGGTCATCCGTGCAGCCCTTCGCGCCTTCCAGCGCGAGGAGGAAGAGCATGCCGAGCGCATGGCCTCGATCAGGGCGCGCGTGAAGGCATCGATCGAGGATACAAGGCCGGGCTATTCAGGAGAAGAGGTTCGCGCTCACCTTCGGGGATTCGTCGCCCGACTTTCGAGCCGTTCTGATGATTCAGCGGCTTGAAGTCGAGTATCGAGAAACCGCCAGGAATGATCTGGCCGACATTTTCAGGAACATCGTAGAGGCTGGCGGAAGTCCGGAAGTTGCGCTGAAATTCGTCTTGCGTATCGAAGACCGCTGCCAGAGCATCGGCAATGCGCCTCGGGGTGGCCGGTCGCGCGATGACATTGCGCCGGGATTGCAAACAGTGCCGTTCGAGCACTCTGCCATCATCGCTTACGTTGTCGATGACGATGTCGTCCGCATCGTCAACATCTTCCATGGCGGTCGCGACTACGAGGCGCTGATGCGCGATGGCGGATCGAGCGACCCATCGTGACAGACGTCTACGGCTGCCGTGATAGTTCCAGCTTTCCGGATTCCTTCATGCTTGGCAGCCTTCAGGCGTCCGGCCAGCCTCGCGTCGCGCGGCGCAACAACAGAAAATGCCGGCGCCAGGCCGAGAGCCGCGCCACCTCGTTCAGAGGTGACTGACGAGAACTTTCCATCTTGCCGAGATAGGCGCGCGACAAGGCCAGCGGCAAAAATGCTGGTCTGAGCGAATCCGGCAACGACGCTGCGCCCTGCTCGAATGCTGCAAGATGTTCTTGCGCCAGCGCGATCATCGCGGCGACAGCGCGTTTTGCTCCAGGCCCGTCATCGCCCGCAACGAACTCCTCGGAAGACGATCCTGCCGCGGCCAGAATGTCGGCCGGGACAAAGCATTGCCCACGCTTGCGATGCAATGGCAGCAGCAGCAAAAGGCCGGTCATCGCTTGTGCGCAACCTGCCCTGCCCGCAAGTTCGGCGAAACGCGGCGCTTCGACGGGATCGAGCACCATCGCTGCAAGCTGGATGAGCGCCGCTGCTGTCTCGCCGCAATAGCCTTCCAGATCGGTGCGCGACGGCATGGGGTCGTCATAGAGATCGAAAATACGGGCTTCGAGCATGTTCTCGAAGGCGGGCTTCGGCAGGTGATGGGCGGAAATCGTCGCCTTCAACGCGTCGGCGACGGGATGGCCTGTGCCTACCCCGGCGTCCTCGGCGGCGATGACATCGCGCCACCATTGCAGTCGCACCTCGCCGGGCAGTGCCTCGCGGATACGGTCGCGAATGCCTGATATCTCGGCATTGAAGGCATAGAGCGAAAATAGCGCGTCACGCTTGTCCTCGGGCGCATAGAGCGCGCAAACATAGCGATCATGGTCGGCGGCGCGCACCGTTTCCATGACGATTTTGGCGTTTTCGCTCACGTCACTCGACGGCAATCAGCGCGGCGGCCACCGCACGGTTTTCCGCCAGGAGAACATTGTAGGTCCGCACGGCAGCACCAGTCGACATCGGATCGGCCGCAATGCCCGCCGCCTTCAACACAGCACGCAGCGCCGCCGGCAACGGCCTGAGATCCTTGCCGGCGCCGACCAGCAGGATCTCGACCTGGTCAGCCTCGTTGAGCAGCTTGGCGAAATCCGCCGCCGTCAGTGCCAGGGGATCAGCCGGCTCCCAGCCATAGATGCCCGACGGCAGGCACAGGAGCGAGCCGCGATGCGACATGTCGGCGAACCGAAACCCGCCATTGCCATAGGCCTCGATCGGCGCACGGCCGGGGAAATGCGCTTCACGGATGACAATGCCTTTGGTCATCCCGCTGGCCGCCCGTCAGGTTGCTATGGCTTTGCCGCCGCTCACCGGCTTCTCCACATCGGCCGTCGCGGTTTCCGGCCGCAGCTTGAACAGGATGAGCAATGGCGCGGCGATGAAAATCGACGAATAGGTTCCGAAGACGACGCCGAACAGCATCGCCAGCGTGAACGAGCGGATCACCTCGCCGCCGAATAGCACCAGCGCCAGCAGCGCGAGCATCGTCGTCACCGCGGTCAGCGTCGTTCGCGACAGCGTCTCGTTGATGGCGTTGTTCAACAATTGTGGCAACGGCATCCTCTTGTATTTTCGCAAGTCTTCGCGAACACGGTCATAGACGACGATCGTGTCATTGAGCGAATAGCCGATGATGGTGAGTATCGCCGCAAGCGACGATTGGTTGAATTCGAGACCGGTGATGACAAAGAAGCCGATGGTCATGACCACATCGTGGACCGTGGCGATGATGGCGCCGACCGCGAACTGCCATTCGAAGCGGAACCAGACATAGACCAGGATTCCGAGCAGCGCGATCAGCATGGCGATGGTGCCTTGCTTGGCAAGCTCGCCGGAAACCGTCGGTCCCACCACCTCGACGCGGCGGAAATCGTAATGGTCCTGCAACTCGCCACGCACCTTGTCGATGACGGTCTGTTCGGCGTTCTCGCCGCCCTCCTGCGTGCCGATGCGGATCAAGACGTCGTTCGGGTCGCCGAACTGCTGCACCTGCACTTCGCCGATATTGAGTTCCGAAAGCCTGCCGCGGATGTCGGCAATATCGGCGGTGCCATCCTTGGCCTGGACCTCGATCAGCGAACCGCCCTTGAAGTCGATGCCGTAATTGATGTCGACGGTCATGAACAGCACGACCGCCAGGATCGACAGCACGCTGGACAGCGCGAATGTCCAGCGGCGGATGCCCATGAACGGAATTCGCGTGCCCGGCGGGACGAAGGTCACCGGCGCGCGCGGCAATTCCTTCGGGCGGGCGCGGCGAAGCCAGATCGACACCAGCAGGCGGGTGAAGGTGAAGGCGGTGAAAACGGTGGTCAGAATGCCGATGGCGAAGGTTACGGCAAAGCCCTTCACCGGCCCGGTCCCGAGCCAGAACAGCACCACGGTCGCGATCAGCGAGGTGACGTTCGAATCGACGATGGTCGCCAGCGCTTTGGAAAAGCCCGTGTCGATCGCCTGGATTACCGAGCGGCCGTTTCGTCGCTCCTCGCGGATGCGCTCGTAGATGAGAACGTTTGAATCGACCGCCATGCCGATGGTCAGCACGATGCCGGCGATGCCGGGCAATGTCAGTGTCGCGCCAAGCAATGACAACAACCCGATGATCATCGCGACATGCACCGCCAGCGCGATGTTGGCAATGAAGCCGAGAAAGCCATAGGCCACGAACATGAACACGACGACGAGGATGGAGCCGATCACGCCGGCAACCTTGCCGGCGTGAATGGAATCTTCGCCGAGCCCAGGGCCTACCGTGCGCTCTTCGATCACCGTCAGCGTCGCCGGCAGCGCGCCGGCACGCAACAGCACGGCGAGATCGTTGGCGCTCTCGGCGGTGAAATTGCCTGAGATCTGGCCGCTGCCGCCAAGGATCGGTTCGCGGATCTGCGGTGCCGAAATCACCTGATTGTCGAGGATGATGGCAAACAGCTTGCCGACATTCTGCGAGGTGGCCTGGCCGAAACGCGCCGCCCCTTTGGAATCGAACGTGAACGAAACCACCGGCTCATTGGTCTGGGAATTGTACGTCGCCTGCGCATCGACGAGATTCTCGCCAGAAACGATGACGCGGTTCTCGATCAGATAGGGAACCGGCGGATCATCCTGCGAATACAACACCGAGGATCCGGCCGGTGGACGACCGTTGAGCGCGTCCTGCACCGGCATCGACTGGTCGACCATCTGGAAGGTCAGCTTGGCGGTCTGGCCTAGAATGTCCTTCAGCCGTTGCGGATCCTGCAGGCCCGGCACCTGCACCAGAATGCGGTCGTCGCCTTGGCGTTGCACGATCGGCTCGGTGGTGCCGAGTTCGTTGACGCGGCGCTCGACGACTTCGAGCGACTGCGCCAGCGCCGTCGACGTGCGATATTTGATGCCGGCATCGGTGAAGGCGAATTTGAGCAGACCGGACTCGGTATCATCCAGCGACATTTCCTGGACGGAGCCGCCGCTGAACAGGCCGGCGGCCACCGGATCGGTCAATGTCTTCAGCGCCGTCTTGGCGGCTTCGACCTGACCAGGATCGGTGATGCGGACCTGCACGGCCCGGCCTGATCCGGCAAGGCCGGTATATCCGATCTTGGCATCGCGCAGCCGCGTTCTGATTTCGTCGCGCGTCGTCTCCAGCCGATCCTTGATCAGATCGTTCGGATCCATCCTGAGCAGGATATGCGAGCCGCCCTGCAGATCGAGGCCGAGCGTCATCTGGCGCTTCGGCACCCAGTCGGGAAGCTTGGCGACCGTGCTTGCCGAAAAAAGATTGGGCGCAGCCAGGATCACTGTGGCGGCCACGGCCAGCCAGATCAGGATCATCTTGAAGCGCGAGAAATAGAGCATATGGCGTCGTCCGTCACGGCATTCGGGCGGATCGTTCCGCCTGGAATTGGGTTATTTATAGGCGCTCTGGTTCGCCACTGGCTCGCCGTGGTCCGCACAAAGGTTGATGTCAGCACAAGGCAGTTCACTTTGATGCTGCCATCGGGCTTTCTTCAACTATTGTCAATCTTGCCGGCATGGGACCAGCGCGCAATGGCATCACGAGATCGTTGGCGCCCCGTGATACCGGCGGCCAGCCAGATCAGGTTCATCCTGAAGCGCGAAAATACAGCAAATGGCGTTTGTCGGTCTGGGTGTATCCGCAGATCGTTCGCCGACAATCGGTTTATTTCTTGGCGTTCTGGTTCGCCACTGGCTCGCCCTTGACGCGCACATCGGCGATCGTCGAGCGCAGCGCCGTTACCTTGGTGCCACCGCCGAGATCGATCTCGAGCTCGTTGTCATCGATGACCTTGGTCACCTTGCCGACGAAACCGCCGCCAGTGACGACCGTATCGCCGCGGCGCACCGCCGCCAGCATCTCGCCGCGCTTCTTCAACTGCGTGCGCTGCGGCCGGATGATCAGAAAATACATGATCACGAAAATCAGGACAAACGGCAAAATGCTGATGAACATATCCGGGGAGGTGCCGACGCCTTGGGCATATGCCGGTGTCACGAACATCGAAGTACTCCTGAATTTTGAAAAACAGCCGCCAAACGGGTAATTTGGCGGCCCCGTGAAATTTGGCCGGAATATAGTCGGTAAAGTTGCCAATGCAACTGCGGCCGAGCATTTCAGCTGCTTTTCCGGCTGGTTGAGCCGTGTTAGAGCATGGTCCCGAAAGACGGAGCGCGGTTCTCGAAAAAGATCGTGCCCTAACAAAAGGTTGGAGCCGGTTCCGAAACCGCCGGAATCAATAGGTTCCGTTGCTTCGTGAATGCAAAAACAAAAGACAAGAATGACCGACAGCACCATCGAAGCCCTGAACAGGAAGCTCGACCGCCTGATCGAGGCGGTCGCCCGCCTCGCCCCGCCTCCGGTGCCGGAAACCGATCTCGGCGGGGCCGACTGCTTTGTCTGGCAGGCTGATCCCGGCTATCTGGAGCCGGTGCGCAAGGTCAACCGCGTCGACATCGGTTTGATCCGCGGCGTCGACCGCGTCCGCGACATACTGGTCGACAACACCGAGCGTTTCGCGTCCGGTTACGCAGCCAACAACGTGCTGTTGTGGGGCGCACGCGGCATGGGAAAATCCTCGCTGGTCAAGGCCGTGCACGCGGCGGTCAACGCATCAGCAAAGCTGGACCTGCCACTCAAGCTCATCGAGATCCACCGCGAGGACATCGACACGCTGCCGAAGCTGATGGCGCTGCTGAAGGCAGCGCCTTACCGTTTTATCCTGTTTTGCGACGACCTCTCATTCGACCACGACGACACGTCCTACAAGTCGCTGAAGGCGGCGCTCGAAGGCGGAGTCGAGGGCCGCCCGGCCAATGTGATCTTCTACGCCACGTCGAACCGGCGCCACCTTTTGCCGCGCGACATGATCGACAATGAGCGCTCGACCGCCATCAACCCGTCGGAAGCGGTCGAGGAAAAAGTCTCGCTCTCCGACCGTTTCGGCCTCTGGCTCGGCTTCCACAAATGCTCGCAGGACGAGTATCTCGACATGATCGACGGATATGTCCGCCATCACCGACTTGCCATCGATCCCGAGACGCTGCGCGCCGAGGCGCTGGAATGGGCGACGACGCGCGGCAGCCGTTCGGGCCGCGTCGCCTGGCAGTACACCCAGGATCTGGCAGGCCGGCTCGGCAAGTCGCTCCAGGATTAGACCATGATCCCGAACCGTGGAGCCCGGTTTTTGACAAGATCATGGTCCGGAAAAGCCCCTGAAAAAGCCCGCCCCTTGCGGAGCGGGCTGAGCCGGCGGGCCGGACTGGAGGTCAGGCGGCCCGCAATCGCTTTTCTTGTTCTATTCAAGATAGGTCGAAGGATCGACTTTCTTTATTCAAGATAGGTCGAAGGATCGACCGGCGCCGAATTCTTGCGCACTTCGAAATGCAGTTTCGGCGAGTCGGTGGTGCCGCTCATGCCGGACTGCGCGATTTCCTGGCCGCGCTTGACCTTCTGGCCGCGCTGGACCTCTATCGAACGGGCGTGACCATAGACTGTGACCAAACCGTTCTCGTGGCGCACCAGCACCGTATTGCCGAATTCCTTGAGGCCATCGCCGGCATAGATGACGACGCCGTTCTCGGCCGCCTTGACTGGCGTTCCTTCCGGCACGGCGATGTCGACACCGTCCTTGCCGCCGCCGAAACTGGAGATCACGCGGCCGCGCACCGGCCAGCGCATCTTGCCGATACCGGTGGCGTTCGGCGCGACCGCGTCGTCGTCCTCGGCCTGCTGGATGACCTTTTCCTTCTTCGGCGGCGTGTAGGCGGCGAGCGTTTCCGACGGCGTCGTCTTCGCCGCAGGCGGGGTGGTGGCAGTTGTTACCGGATCGACCTTTGCCGGCTTGGCGTTGGCAACTGTCGCGGTTCCGCCGGCCGGCACCTTCAATGTCTGGCCGATCTTGAGCAGACCGTCCTGCATGCCGTTCGCCTGCTTCAACGCAACCACGCCGACGCCGGTCTTCCTGGCGATGGCCGACAGCGTATCGCCCTGCTGCACGGTGTAGGAGCCACCGGCACCAGCCGCCTTGGGTGCGGCGTCCTTCGGCTGGCTTGCTGCGGCCGATGCATCCACCTGCGCGGTGGACTTGCCCTCTTTGAGCTTGGGCTGCTGCGGCAGCACGGCGACCATCTCCGGCGCCTTGACCGGCACATCGTGTTTTGTGTCGTTCGCAGGCTTGGCGTCGGCAAGCTTCGGCGCCGGTTTCTTGCCCGAATAGGCATAGGCCGGGATGACGATCTTTTGGCCGGTCTTCAGCCCGTTGGTCGCGCTTAGCCCATTGACCTTCATCAGGGCGTCGGCGGGCACGCCGTAGCGCCGCGACAGGCCGGAAATGGTCTCGCCGTCCTTGACGATGATCTCGGCTGCACGCGGTTCGCCGCCCGCCGTCGCCATGCGCGGAGCATCGGGCTGTGACTCTTTGAACGGCTTTGCCACGGTTCCGGTCGCAGTCCGGTCGACCCGGGGAGCGGCTGGCGCCGAAGCGGTGCGGGCCGGACTGGCGGCGGGCGCCGACGCGGTAGCCGGCTGCGCCTGGTCGACCGGCGGCAATTGCTGCGTCGTGACCGGTTCGAGGCTTGAACGGCTTACCGACTGGGTGTGGCTGCCGTCGAGCGGCGCGGCCGAAACCGCCGCGTCATCGCCGGGATAGGGCTGGGCGGCGTCCTGCTTGTCGATGATGGCGCGCTGGTTGTTTGTCGACGACGTGAAGACATCGTCGACGCTGTTGAACCGCGAGACCTGGGAACTGCATCCCGCCGTAGTGCCCGCAACCATCAGGACGGCGATACCCCGCGCCAGGTTGCGTCCGTTTGCCTTCAAAATACTGAATTGCATCGCATTTACCCGCAGATACCCGGTACAGACTGACCGTGATTAAAGCGCGTTAATGTTACCGGCCGGTTAAACCTCTAGAATCAGACGCAAATTTTCTTAAAATATTTAAAGCTGCATTGGACGGGCGTGATTCAGCTGAGGTAAGCCGGAGACGGACCAGACAGGTGAGTTGCGGGCAACACCTGAATATCGACGGATCCTAGATGACGGCGGCCACGCTGCGCAGGATCGGCTGCAGGCGTACGAGACCGATGTCCTCGCGTTCGAAGCGGCTGCCGACCTTGGTCAGCTTGGCCAGCACCTGCTCGCCCTCCTCGGGTCCGATCGGGGCGATGACGATGCCGCCGCTCGACAATTGATCGAGCAGGAAGCGCGGCAGGCTGTCGAAGGCCGCCCACGCGACGATACGGTCGAACGGCGCTTCATTGGCCAGTCCGTTGGAGCCGTCCGCCTGCCGCACGATGACATTGCCGATGCCGAGCGCCTCGAAGCGCTGTTTGGCCTGCTCGACCAGCGTCTTGTAGCGATCGATGGTGACGACGCGCGCGGCGAGCCGCGACACCACCGCCGCCGTGTAGCCCGACCCGGTGCCGATCTCGAGCACGCGGTTGCCCGGCTCGATGGCAAGTGCTGCGATCACCGCAGCTTGCAGATCGGCGCCCTCGATCGCCTCGCCGCATTCGATCGGCAGCATGCGGTCCGACCAGGCGATCGGATGGAACGGTGCGGAAAGGAAGCCGCGCCGCGGCGTCGCCTCGAAGGCGGCGATCAGCGCCTTCGGCACCACGCCCTTGCCACGCAGGCGGAGCAGGAAAGCGGCGAAGCCTTCGCGGTCATCGGCCGTCGGACCATGGTTCAGGTTCATGCGAGCGCCTTGGTCAGTTGATCGCGGATTTCGTGCGCTGTGAGATCGAGCTGCAGCGGCGTCACCGACACCAGCCGGTTGCGCATGGCATGGAGATCAGTGCCTTGCTTGCCCTCGACCGGCTCGCGGCCGAAGCGCAGCCAATAATAGGGAAGCCCGCGGCCGTCGCGGCGCTCGTCGACCCACAGGCTGTGGACGAGCTTGCCTTGCGAGGTGACCACCGTGCCGGCGATCTCTTCGGGAAGGCAATTCGGAAAATTGACGTTGAGCAGCACGCCATCCGGCAGCGGCATGGCGACCAGTTTTTTGAGCAGCGCCGGCGCCAGCGCCTCGGTGGTCTCGTAAGGGACGAGGCGATCCTCGCCGACATAGGAATAAGCCTGGCTGAGCGCGATCGAGCGCACGCCGAGCAATGCGCCTTCCATGGCGCCGGCAACGGTGCCCGAATAGGTGACGTCGTCGGCGATGTTGGCGCCGGAATTGACCCCGGACAGGATCAGGTCTGGTGCTGCGGGCAGGATTTTTTTTACGCCCATGATGACGCAGTCGGTCGGCGTGCCGCGCACGGCAAAGTGCTTTTCGCCGATCTTTCTCAGGCGCAGCGGCTCCGAGATCGACAGCGAATGCGCATAGCCGGACTGATCCTGCTCCGGCGCCACCACCCAGACATCATCCGACAGCGTGCGGGCGATGCGTTCGAGCGATGCAAGGCCCTCGGCATGGATGCCGTCATCATTGGTCAGGAGGATGCGCATTATCTCGATTCGATCTTTTCCAGACCGCCCATGTAAGGCCGAAGCGCTTCAGGAATGGTTACGCTGCCATCCTCATTCTGGTAGTTTTCGATGACGGCAATAAGGGCGCGGCCGACGGCGGTGCCGGAACCGTTCAGCGTGTGGACGAAGCGGTTGCCCTTGCCGTCCTTATCCTTGTAGCGGGCATCCATGCGCCGCGCCTGGAAATCGCCACAGACCGAGCAGGACGAAATCTCGCGATAGGCGTTCTGGCCCGGCAGCCAGACCTCGATGTCATAGGTCTTGCGCGCGCTAAAGCCCATGTCGCCGGTGCACAGCGTCACGGTGCGGAACGGCAGGCCGAGCCGCTTCAGCACTTCCTCAGCGCATTCGGTCATCCGATCGTGCTCGGCAAGCGAGGTGTCCTGGTCGGTGATCGACACCAGTTCGACCTTGTAGAACTGGTGCTGGCGCAGCATGCCGCGCGTATCGCGCCCGGCCGAGCCCGCTTCCGAACGGAAGCACGGCGTCAGCGCGGTATAGCGCAGCGGCAGTCTTTCATGCGGCGTGATGTCTTCGCGCACGAGATTTGTCAGCGGCACTTCGGCGGTGGGAATGAGGCCAAGCCTGCCGTCCCCATGCGGGGCGAAGAACAGATCCTCCTCGAACTTCGGCAGTTGCCCGGTGCCGAAAAGCGCTTCGTCGCGCACCATCAGCGGCGGCTGGACCTCCTCGTAGCCATGCTCGGTCGTATGCAGGTCCAGCATGAACTGGCCGAGCGCGCGCTCCATCCGTGCCAGTCCGCCCTTGAGCACCGTGAACCGCGAACCGGACAGTTTCGCCGCCCGCTCAAAATCAATCATGCCGAGCGCTTCGCCGATCTCGAAATGCTCCTTCACCCAGTTCGGGCGGGCCGGCACCTTGCCGACGGTGCGCTTGACGACGTTGTCGTGCTCGTCCTTGCCGACCGGCACGTCGTCGAACGGCACGTTGGGCAGCACCGCCGATGCGTCGTTCAGCGCCTTGTCGAGCTCGCGTTCGCGCGCCTCGCCGTTCTGGATGAAGGCCTTGATCTCGCCGACCTCGGCCTTCAGTCTTTCGGCAAGGGCGGCGTCGCCCGAGCGCATGGCGTTCCCGATTTCTCTCGAGGCGGCGTTGCGGCGCTCCTGCCTGGTCTGCAGCTCGGTCAGATGTTCGCGCCGCGCCTCGTCCCTGGCGATCAGATCATCGACCGTGGACTCCGCCTCCGCAGCCGACCACGAGCGCTTCTGGAGCGCCTCGACGAGGGCCTTCGGATTGTCGCGAATCCATTTGATGTCAAGCATGGTCTGTTCGTCCTCAAGTAGGCTAGAGGGGGCGTAAACCGCATCCTTGACCGATGCAAGATGTGAAGATCGAGTTCCCTCGCGCCCCGCGCTGTCCCGCAAACCTCAAGATAACGGCGATGCCGCTAGGTCGACGACGCGTCCGCCGGCTTCTCGGCCGCCGCTTCCGCAGCCTCCCGCTTCTCGCGCGCCAGACGTTCCCGTTCCTTGCTGCGCTCGATCAGCCGGGCCGACCAGATCGAGACCTCGTAGAGAAGGATCGTGGGAACGGCCAGGCCGATCTGGCTTATCGGGTCGGGCGGCGTCAGAATAGCCGCGACGACGAAAGCGATGACGATTGCCCATTTGCGCTTTTCGACCAGCGCCTCGGACGACAGCATGCCCACCCGCGTCATCAGGCTGGTCACCACCGGCAACTGGAACACCAGCCCGAAGGAGAAGATCAGCGTCATGATCAGGCTGAGATATTCCGACACTTTCGGCAGCAGCGAAATCTGCACCTGGTCGTCGGTGCCGGCCTGCTGCATGGCGAGGAAGAACCACATCACCATCGGCGTGAAGAAGAAATAGACCAGCGACGCGCCCATCAGGAACAGGATCGGCGAAGCGATCAGGAACGGCAGGAAGGCGTTGCGTTCATTCTTGTAGAGGCCGGGCGCGATGAATTTGTAGATCTGGGTGGCGATCAGCGGAAAGGCGATCACCATGCCGCCGAACATCGCCAGCTTGACCTGGGTGAAGAAGAATTCCTGCGGCGCCGTGTAGATCAGCTCGACCTTGTGCGGGTCGAGCCCTGCCCATTGCGTCGCCCATTTGAACGGGATGACCAGCAGGTTGAACAACTGCTTGGCGAAGAAGAAGCAGAACAGGAAGGCGACGAAGAACCCGCCGATCGACCACATCAGCCGCCGGCGCAACTCGATCAGATGCTCCATCAGCGGAGCCGCCGACTTGTCGATCTCGTCCTTTTCCGAAATGCTCACTTGGCGGCTCCCGCCGTCTTTTTGGCGGCTGCGGCCGGCTTCTTAACCGTTGCTGGTGCGGGCTTCGGCTCGGCCTTTTTAGCCGCGGTCTTTGTCACAGCAGGTTTTGCCGCTGGCTTCGCTGCGGCCTTGGAGGCCGGCATCGCTTTCGCTGGCGCGGCACCCGTCTTCGCCGCCGAGGCCTTTGGCGATGCGGCCGGCGCCGCCGTCGCGACAGGCGGTGTCACCGAACCATCGGTCATCGCCGGAAAGGTCGGCGCCGCCGGCGCCGCTTCCGGGGCATCGACGCCCGGCAGCACCGTCGCGCCATTGTTCAGCTCGGTATCCTGCGGCGTCGAAGCAGCCGGCGCGACCGGGTCTGCGGCCGGCTTCGGCTTCATCACCGCGTCGACGCCTGAACGGACGTCGGCCGCCGCCTGCTCGAACGGGTTGAGCTGTTTCCTGATCTCGGCGGCCGGGTTGAGGCTTCTGAGTGAATCGACCGACTTCTTGACGTCGTCAAGCTCGGCCTCCTTCAGCGCATCGTTGAACTGTTTCTGGAAGTCGGCGGCCATGCCGCGCATCTTCGCCGTCGTGCGGCCAAAAGTGCGCAGCATCTTGGGCAAATCCTTGGGCCCGACGACCACGATCATGACGATCGCGATCACCAGCATCTCGGTCCAGCCGATGTCGAACATGGCGATACGTTCCGACTAAAGTTTTGGGCTCAGCTCTTGCTGGCCTTTTCCTTCGCTGCCGAAACGGTTTCGTCGGCACGGTGCTCGACGGTGCGCTTGTCCTCGGCAACCTCGTCGTCGGCGATGCCCTTCTTGAAGCTCTTGATACCCTTGGCCATGTCACCCATCAGCTCGGGAATCTTGCCGCGACCGAATACCAGCAGCACGATCACCAGCACGATCAGCCAATGCCAAATCGAAAATGAACCCATAACAATCTCTCTCGAAAGTTTTCTCTGACGATGATCTATGCGCTTTCGCGCCGGGATTCAAACACAACCGCGACAGAGTTTATAAATGAGTGGCCGAAGTCACGCAGTTTCGGCGCCTCAGCCCGCTACCTATCGGCGCAGCCGCTAAATACCATCGCTTTCGGCACGTCGTTTGCGGTCAATCTTCCTCGACACGCGGCGTCAACAGGCCGAGTTCCTCAAGGTCGATGTCGGTCAGCGGATCCTCGTCATCGGTCAGCACGTCCGGGTCGGCCGGCGGCATCGGAATGGAAAAATTCGACGGCATGCGGCCCGAAAGCAGCCCGGCACCCTTCAATTCCTCCATGCCTGGGAGATCGCGAATCTCCTCCAACGCGAAATGGTCGAGGAAGATGTCGGTGGTGCCGTAGGTGACGGGACGGCCGGGCGTGCGGCGCCGGCCGCGCATCTTCACCCATTCGGTCTCCATCAGCGTGTCCAGCGTGCCCTTCGAGGTCTCGACGCCTCTGATATCCTCGATCTCGGCGCGCGTCACCGGCTGGTGGTAGGCGATGATCGCCAGCACTTCGAGCGCCGCACGGGAAAGCTTCTTCTGCTGCACCGTGTCGCGGCTCATCAGGAAAGCGAGATCGCCGGCGGTGCGGAACGCCCAGGCATCGCCAACGCGCACCAGATTGACGCCGCGCCGCGCATAAATCTGCTGCAATTCAGCCATCGCCGCGGCAATATTGATGCCGTCGGGCAGGCGCCCAGCAAGCTGCTTTTCGCTGACCGGCTCGGCGCTGGCGAAAACGATCGCCTCGGCCATGCGCACGGCTTCCGCCATATGCAGCCGCTCGCCAGGATTCTGGGACAAGTTCTGGGCCTGGCTTTCTGCCGGCACATCGGCGAGCACGCCGTCTTCGGTCTCGTCGTCGACCTTGAACGGAATGACCGAAGCGTTGCCGCGCTCGCTCATGATGCCACCTCAACTGCCCTGATGCCTTGCGCACGGCCGCGCAGATAGAGCGGCGCGAACACCTCGTCCTGCCGCATTTCCATTTTGCCTTCGCGCACCAGTTCCAGCGTCGCCGCAAACGAACTGGCAACCGCGGTACGCCGCTCGTCCGGGTCGGTCAGATATTCGACCAGGAAACTGTCCAGCGCCGTCCAGTCGGCAAGCGTGCCGATCAGCCTGTTCAGGATGTCGCGCGCATCCTTGAGCGACCACACACCGCGCCTGGCGATCGTCACATTGGTGATCGCCTGCTTCTGGCGTTGCGCCGCATAGGCGGTCAGCAGATCGTAGAGCGAGGCCGAATAGGCGTTGCGTTTCTCGACGATGACCATTTCCGGCATGCCGCGGGCGAACACGTCGCGCCCGAGCCGGTTGCGGTTGACCAGGCGTGCCGCCGCGTCGCGCATCGCTTCCAGCCGCTTCAACCGGAATTGCAGCACCGCCGCCAGTTCCTCGCCGCTTTCGCCGTCGTCGCCGGGTTGCTTGGGGATCAAAAGCTTCGACTTGAGAAACGCCAGCCACGCCGCCATCACCAGGTAGTCGGCGGCAAGTTCCAGCCTGAGCGCCCTCACCTTCTCGACGAAGGCCAGATATTGCTCGGCCAGCGCCAGGATCGAGATGCGCGACAGATCGACCTTCTGGTTGCGGGCAAGATGCAGCAGAAGATCGAGCGGGCCCTCGAAACCGTCGACATCGACGACCAGCGCGGGATCGCCGGTCAGCCGAGAATCGTCGTTCTCGGCCCAAAGACGGCCCATCGGTGCGGCCTTGCCGGCCTTGCTGTCCAATGTTTCCGCCACTTCCTGTCGCGTCCTTTGCTTCTATCTTCTTGTTTGACCGTGATCTGTTCCGAAAAACCGGCTCCCACCTTTCGGCATCATGGTTTAGGCCACCGCATCGAAATAGGTGGCGAATTCGGCGCGTATCTCGGCTTCATCAGCCTGATCGCGGTTCTTGATATAGGTCAGCGCCCGTTGCGCGCGTTGCAGCGACGTGCCTTCAAGCCCCGTTGTGCGCGACGCAATGCCGACCATCTCCTCGAAAACGCCGTTGCAGTGAAGGACCAGATCGCAGCCCGCCGCAAGGATCGCAGCCGCCTTTGTCGGGAAATCCCCAGAAAGTGCCTTCATCGAGGTGTCGTCGCTCATCAGCAGCCCGTCGAAACCGATTTCGCCGCGGATGATCTCGTCGATGACCTTGCCGGAGGTGCTGGCCGGGTTCTTCGGGTCGATCGCGCTGTAGACGACATGCGCCGTCATCGCCATCGGCAAATGATTGAGCTCCCTGAACGGGGCGAAATCATGCCGCTGCAAGTCGCTCATCGAGGCATCGACGGTCGGCAGTTCGAAATGCGTGTCGGCAAAGGCCCGTCCATGCCCGGGAATATGCTTCATCACCGGCAGCACGCCTCCCGACATCAGGCCCTCCGCCGCGGCGCGGCCCAGTTCGATGACGGCACGAGGCTCCTTGCCATAGGCGCGCGCGCCGATGACGTCGCTGGCGCCCTCGATCGGCACGTCGAGCACCGGCAGGCAATCAGCCGTGATGCCGTAGCGCAGCAGGTCGAAAGCATGCAGCCGCGCCATCAGCCATGCTGCGCGGTTGCCGGCATCGTGGTCATTGCGCCACAAGGCGCCGAGCGCGCCACCGGCCGGATAATTCGGTGCCAGCGGCGGCCGCAGGCGCTGCACACGGCCGCCTTCCTGGTCGATGAACACCGGGGCGTCCGGGCGCTCGACACAATCGCGCATCGCGGCGACCAGATCGCGGATCTGCTCGGCCTCGCCGATGTTGCGGGCAAACAGGATGAATCCCCACGGGCATTCGCTTCGATAGAAACTGATTTCGTCGCGTGTGAGCGATTTCCCGGCGCAGCCGAGGATCATGGATTTTGATTCGGTCATGGGCCGGAGTTTAGAGCTTCACGGAGACAAAGGGAATCGCATCGAGCCACATCGCACGAGCCGGAATCCCTTCCACACAAGGAACTCCTTCCACCATAGAAAACCGGGGCGGGGGGGTGGACCGCCCGGGGGTTTTGGCCCCACGGGGGGGGTTTTTTAAAATTTTTTGGCGCCCCAAAAAAATTTCCCCCCCCCCCGGTGTTTTTTGTGG
>NZ_JBVVQZ010000002.1:53497-136307 GCF_055811635.1 Mesorhizobium sp. WSM4806
GTCTGTGACCGCGCCGGTTCTTTCGGCCCAAGGGCGGGAGATTTGAAAATGGTTAGCGCGACACGAAACAGTTGCCGCCGGCAGCCTTGTAGTTGGTGCACAGGCTGATCGCATCGTTGCGCGACTTCGCCGGGACGCGAACGCGATAGAACGTTCCCTTGCCGGCGATCTCGGCCTTGACGATGTTGGCCGTGTGGCCGGAAAGCACGCTGCCATAGCGACGCTGCAGATCCTGATAGGTCGACTGGGCGCTTTCGACGGTCGGCTGCGAGGCGATCTGCATCGACCACGAGCCACCGCCGGTCGAGGCCGCCGCCGGACTGATGGACGCAACCTGGTCGGGCTTGACCTCACCGACGACGTCGACCGGCTGGTCGGACGGACGCTGCGGCGCCACCGGAACCGTCGCCGGCGTGTTGGCAGGCTGGTTGGTTTGAGCTTCAGCCTCAGCCGTGGGCACGACGGCCAGATTGACTGCTTCCGGCGTGGCGGTTTCGGCCCGGTCGCCGGCCACTGGGTCGCCGCCCAACAGGTCGCCACTTGCCTGGTCGGCAACAGACGCTACGGTACCGGTCTGCGCCGCTTCGCCGGCCTGACCCGCCGGGGCCACAAGCTGCGGCGCCGGATCGACGGGCTCGACGGCAGCCACCTGCGATGCCGCAGGCGCCGGATCCTCGCGCGCAACCAGTGAACCATCAGATTTGACCACCATGGTTCTCACCTTGCGTGGCGCAACGGCGACGACATCCGGCTCGATGCCCTGCTCGGCCTCTTGCAGAACCTGGGCGATACGATCCTCGGACTTGGGTGCCGGCGCGGCGGCGTCGGCATTCCCGGCCGCTTGCGTGCCGCCGGCCGCATCGGCGGCTTCAGCCGTGTCGATGTCGTCGGGCGAAAGATCGACCACACGGCTCTGCGGCGGTTCCTTGGCCGCCACGTCCACCGGCTCTTCGGTGTTGGTGACCAGTTTTTCCTGGACCGGTTCGGCAGGCCTCGCGCCCCCCTTGGCCACGGCGTCGTAAACCTTGTTGTCCTGGTTCGGCACGACGGTGCCGCCCGGGTTTTCCGGCCTGACCTTGATCGGTGCGTTGTCCGCCTTGACGATGACCGGCGCATCGGTGCCGCCGTTGCCGCCGAAAGACAGCGCGAAGGCGCCGAGACCGCCGGCGATCGCCACGGCGCCGACGACTGCGGCGACCAGCAGGCCGCGGCTCCGGGGCCTCGCGGCATCCTGCTCGGCCAGGCCTGGAACCGACATGGCCTCATCCAGTTCGGGGTCGTAGTCGAGTTCGTCCAGGGCAAAGTCGTTGGCTTGCGCTTGCGAAACCGGTCGGCCGCTGGGCAAGTCGCCCAGATCGAAGCCGCTGGCGGCATCGGCGTAAGAGGCATTGACGGGCGATACTGCGGGTCTCGCCGCATAGGTTCGCGTTTCAACGCGGTCGGACTCATGGCCTGACTGGAACCCTGCCCCCGGCTGGGGTCCGGCCCCCGGCTTGAATCCGGTATTGTAGGATTCGTCGTCATACGCCGCGCTGCGCGCCGGGCCGGCAGCGACGTCCACGGCATTCATTTCCGAGAGAAGGTTGGCGAACTCGGTATCGAGATCGTCATAGGCAGGCGCCGGCGGTGCGTCTTCATTGGAGTCGAGTTCCGGAATATCGAGGTCGTCCGCCAGCGCTACGACGCGCTCGGGCACATCGACTGTCTCGACATCGGGCATCTCGTCATATGCAGAGGCTTGTTCGCTTTGAGCTGGCGCAGGTGCCGCATTGGCGGCATCGTCTTCGGCCGCCTCATCCTGATAGGCCGGCTCATCCTGATAGGCCGGCTCATCCTGATAGGAGGGTGCCGCAGCGGTTGGCGGTGTCGTTGTTTCTGTGGTCGCCGAAGCCGTCGGCTGGGCTGCAAAGGCGGGTTGCGGCTGTGCCACCGGCGTTACGCGGCTCCACGAACGGGCCGGCGCAGGCGCGGCGGAGGGTGCCGTCATCCAGCTGAGCGAATCATTCGGATCCTGCTGTGGAGCGGCGGCCGCAACGTCATCGCCATGATCCAGACCGATGTCCTTGGCGAAGGCGGCGTGCAATGCATCATCGTCGAAATCGATATCAGCCGGTCCGACAGCTTCTTCAGCGCCGAAATCATGGCCCTCGAGCCCGTCGAGGAGAACGGTGTCGAGATCGGCGTCGGCGGCCTGGACCGCGTCTTCATTCGACTGCTCCGAAAGGTCTTGCTCGTCAAGGCTCCCGGCCAGTTCGTCGGTGGGATCCACTGGTCCGTCGGCGGCTTCTCCAGCCGCGGCTACAGGTTGCTGGACCATGGCGGCCGCGGACGCTGCCACCGGGGCAGCCCGTGCGCTCATGGTGCCCAACAGCGCGTTCAATTCGTCTTCGAGGCTCCGCTCCTCAGCGACGGCGGCTGGCGCCGTCGGTTCGGCTGCAACGCCGGGGGCCTGAGTAGCCGGCTCCTCGGCTTCATCGGCAAGCGTGTCGTCGAAGCTCAATTCAAAATCGTCGTCCAACGCATGTTCCGGGGTCGCGGCGGAAGGCTCGTCGTCGTTGGCGGCGATAGAATCCGGCTCGTCAATTTCTGGCTCGTCGACTTCGACCGGCTCAGCCGTGCGAATGTCGAAATCCATGTCGACGTCATCCATGGCGACGTCGGCCATAGTGTCGTGGTCGGCAAAGTCCTCGTCGGACTCATCCGAAACGGCCCAAACAGCCGCAGCGGGAGCCTCGACAGCGGCCTCGATCGGCTCATGCTCGTCGAGCGTCAACTCGTCTTCGAGCGAGCTTGCGACGGCGTTGTCGAATTCATCGTCGAACGCGGGTTCGGCGGCCGGCGCGGCGATGTCGGCGGCTTCGGCAGCCTGCTCCACCTGCACGTGCTCGTCGAGCGTCAGCTCGTCTCCGAGCGAGCTTGCGACGGCGTTGTCGAATTCATCGTCGAAGGCGGGGTCAGCGGCCGGCGCGGAGATGTCGGCGACGGTATTCTGTTCGTCCGTCGCATCGTCATCCAGCCGGAAATCCTGTTCGAGCGACGCAGAGAGTTCGTCGTTTACCGGCAAATCGTCTTCGAACGGCGACACGTCTTCGAGCGAACTGGCGATCGCATGGTCAAAATCGTCGTCGAACGCCGCTTCAACAGCCGGCGCGGATACTTCGGCAACACCGGAACCCAGGTCGGCGGCGGCAACGACATGGGCAGTTTCGTCCGCCGTGTCGTCGTCCAGCCGGAAATCCTGTTCGAGCGACGCGGCAAGCTCGTCGTTCCCAAGCTCGTCGTTCCCAAGCCTGTCGTCCACCGGCAAATCGTCTTCGAATAGCGACACGTCTTCGAGCGAACTGGCGAGCGCTTCGTCGAAATCGTCGTCGAAAGCAGCTTCAGCAGCCGAGGGAGTTCCGGCAACGCCAGAGCGCACATCGTCGACAGCAATGGCAACGGCGGTTTCGTCTACCGCATCGTCGTCGAGCAGGAGATCCTGTTCGAGCGACGCGACAAGCTCGTCGTCGATTGGGTCAGTAGCAGCCGCGTCGAAAGCCGGCTCGCGAAGCTCGGCTGCGCCGTCATTGGCGTCGCCGCCGAATTCGCCCATCAGTTCCTTCTCGAGGTCGATGCCGAAATCGCCGTCGTCCGCTGGCTGACTTGCTGCAGCCGCCGTCGACTGGGCTTGCGGCTTGACCGGCTGGCGCGGGTCGAAGCCCATGATCCTGGTCAGTTCCGCGAACGGATCATCGTTGGCGATATCGTTTTGGGCGGCTGCTTTCAGCTGGGTTCTGTCTGCCATTATTGTTCCCGAACTCGCACTCATTCGGACGCCGTTGACGTCGCGCAGGGTTGGCCCTTACCAGCGCAATGTGGGCAAAAGGTGACAGGTTTTTTAGTCAAACCTAACGCATTTCGGTGGGCGCATCGGCTCCGATCAGCGTCAGGCCGGACGTCAAAACGTCCGAAACAGCCTGCACCAGCCCTAGTCTGGCATGGGTCAATTGTCGGTCGTTAACCTTAACAAAACGTAAGTCGGGATTTTCGGTGCCGCGGTTCCAATGTCCGTGGAAGCTGGAGGCGAGATCGTAGAGGTAGAATGCCAGCCGGTGCGGCTCGAGTGCAAGTGCCGCGGATTCGATCAGCCGCGGATATTCGGCAAGCTTCCTGATCAGGCCGATCTCGCCTTCGTCGGTCAGCGAAGCGGTGGCGGCGGCCAGCCGATTGCGGTCGAAATTGGCCTCGCCCAGCTGTTCGCTCGCCTGCCGGAACACCGAATGGCAGCGCGCCGAGGCGTACTGGACGTAGAACACCGGATTGTCCTTCGACTGCTCGGTCACTTTGGCGAAGTCGAAATCGAGCGGCGCATCGTTCTTGCGGTAGAGCATCATGAAGCGGATCGGATCGCGACCGACCTCCTCCACCACTTCGCGCAGCGTTACGAAATCGCCCGACCGCTTCGACATGCGCACCGGCTCGCCCTCGCGAAAAAGCTTTACCAACTGGCAAAGCAGCACGGTGAGCTTCACCTCGTCGCCGGAAATCGCCCGGGCGAGCGCTTCCAGGCGCTTCACATAACCGCCATGATCGGCGCCAAGCACATAGATCAGCTCGACGAAACCGCGATCGACCTTGTCCTTCAGATAGGCGACGTCCGCGGCAAAATAGGTGAAGGTGCCGTCCGACTTGACCAGCGCCCGGTCCATGTCGTCGCCGACCGCTGTCGAGCGGAACAGCGTCTGCTCGCGATCCTCCCAGTCGTCCGGCTTCTCGCCCTTGGGCGGCGGCAGCTTGCCCTTGTAGATATGGCCCTTGAGGGTCAGGTCGTTGATCGCCGAGCGGATTTTCCGGGCGTTGTCGGCGTGCAGGGTGCGCTCCGAGAAAAAGACGTCGTGATGCACATTGAGCAGCGCCAGATCCTCACGGATCATTGCCATCATCGCATCGATCGTCCTGTCCTTGACAATGGCAAGCGCTTCTTCGTCCGGCATCTGCAGCAAGGAACGGCCAAATTCGCTCGCCAGAGCCTGACCGACCGGCACGAGATAGTCGCCCGGATAGAGCCCGGCAGGAATCTCGCCGATGTCCTCGCCGAGCGCCTCGCGGTAACGCAGCATGACCGAGCGGCCGAGCACGTCGATCTGCGAACCAGCGTCGTTGATGACATATTCCTTGATCACGTCATAACCGGCGAAGGCCATCAGATTGGCGAGCGCATCACCCACCACCGCGCCGCGGCAATGGCCGACATGCATCGGTCCGGTCGGGTTGGCCGAGACATATTCGACATTGGCCTTCTTGCCGCCGCCAACGGTCGAGCGGCCGTAATTGCGGCCTTCGCCGAGCAGCGCAGTCAGATGCGCCTGCCAGAACGCGTCCTTGAGCCTGAGATTGACGAAGCCCGGACCGGCAACGTCTGCAGCGGCGATGTCCGGGTCGGCGCGCAGCGCTTGCGCCAGCCTTTCAGCCAGTGCGCGCGGCGGCTGGCCGGTCGGCTTGGCCAGCACCATTGCCGCATTGGTCGCCAGGTCGCCATGGCTGGCGTCGCGCGGCGGCTCGACGGCGACGCGCGACAAGTCCAGCGAACCGCCGTCTTTGTCTTTCAAATCAAGCGCTTCGACGGCCTTTATAATTCGCGCGTTGAAATCGGCGAAGATGTTCATTGGTGTGGCCCTGGCTCTGGCGGCTTTGCGGGAATCCGGTCTATTGGCCGGCAAAATCGAGCCCCGCCTAGCTTAATTCAGGCGTATGGTCAAACAAACGGCGGTGTTCCTTCAAAGCGTAGGTATCCGTCATGCCCGCCAGGAAATCGGCGACGCTGCGCGCCTTGATGCGATCATCAGCCCGGTCGAGCCCTTCGCGCCAGCCATCGGGCATGGCGCGCGGATCGGCGAAATAGACCTCGAACAGGTCGTTGACGATCTGCTCGGCCTGGTTGCGCACGCGCACGACTTCGCTGTGTCGATAGAGATGCTTGTAGAGAAAGGCTTTCAATTCTTCTTCGAAAGCGGCCATTTGGGCTGAAAAGGTCACCATCGTCTCGCCTGCCGCCCTCACCGCGTCGGCGCTGTCCGGCTTGATGCGGGCCAGATTGGCGGTGGTGGAGACGATGACATCCTCGACCATCATCGTGATCTGCCGGCGCATCAGTTCGTGCCCTGTCCTCACATCGTCCAGCGCCGGATAGCGCTGACGCACGCCGTCGAGGATCGAGCCGGGCAGCGAGACATTTTCCAGCATCTCTAGCGTCAGAAGGCCCGACCTCAGGCCGTCATCGATGTCATGGCTGTTGTAAGCGATGTCGTCGGCGATCGCCGCGCACTGCGCCTCGATGCCGGCGAAGCGGTCGAGCTCGAGGTCGTGCAGCTCCGAATAGTCGCGGATCGCTTGCGGCACCGGCCCCGTCAGCCCGTTTCCGCTGGCGTCGGTCAGCGGTCCGTTGTGCTTGACCAGCCCCTCCAGCGTCTCCCAGGTGAGGTTCAGCCCGTCGAATTCGGCATAGCGGCTCTCCAGCCGCGTCACCACGCGCAGCGACTGTGCATTGTGGTCGAAACCGCCCCAGGCCGCCATCTTCTTGTTCAGCGCATCCTCGCCGGTATGGCCGAAGGGCGTGTGGCCGAAATCGTGCACCAGCGCCACCGCCTCTGCCAGGTCCTCGTCGCCGCGCAGCGCCCGCGCCAGGGCGCGCGCGATCTGCGCCACCTCGATCGAATGCGTCAGCCGGGTGCGGTAATGGTCGCCCTCATGCGCGACGAACACCTGCGTCTTGTGCTTGAGCCGGCGGAAGGCCGTCGAATGAATGATGCGGTCGCGGTCGCGCTGGAACGGCGTGCGGGTCGGGCTCTCCACCTCGTCGAACAGCCGCCCGCGCGACTTTGCCGGATCGCAGGCATAGGCCGCGCGCGACCGATAACCAAATCCGATGTCGCCCAACTCATTTGTCATCGCCCCAACCAATTTCCATAGCCCCAACCAATTTCCATGGCCCCAACCAATTTCCAAGGCCTGTGCCGCAGTTGACTTGCCCCGTCGCGCTTCATACCTATCATGTGAAACCGAAAGCAAGGTGACGCCCATGGGCGCTGATGCCAAGACCGCCATGAAAGTCGAGATGACGGACGCCGCCGCCAGGCGGATTGCCAAGATTGTGTCTGGCGAAGCCGGCAAGACGGCGCTGCGTGTTTCGGTCGAGGGCGGTGGCTGTTCCGGCTTTTCCTACAAGTTCGACCTGGTCGACACCCGCAACGATGACGACGTCGCCATTGAGAAGGACGGCGCCACCGTGCTGATCGATGACCTCTCGCTTGTCTATATGGGCGGCTCGGTGATCGATTTCGTCGACGATCTGATGGGCCAGTCGTTCCAGATCAGGAACCCGAATGCGGTCGCCTCGTGCGGCTGCGGCACCAGCTTCAGTATTTAGAGAATGCCTACCATTAGCGCGGTCCGTCAGGTCGCGCTTTCAGCCGGGCGCGATCTCGATGCAACGCTGGCGTTCTGGCAAGACGTGCTTGGCATGGCCGTGCACGTGCGCTTCGATCCGCCTGGCATCGCCTTCATCATGGCCGGCGATGTACGGCTGCTGTTCACCGATGGCCTGCCGGCCGGCACCGTCTATCTCGACATTTCGGGCCTTGACGATTTCCACGCCTCGGCAAAAGCCGCCGGTGTCCCCTTCACCGCGCCGCCGATGCTCGTCCACCGTGATACCGAGGGCCTGTTCGGGCCGGCGGGGGAAAGCGAATGGATGGCCTTTCTAAAGGATCCGGCAGGCAATACGATCGGCCTCGTCGAACGCCATCCGCCCGAGCAGCAATGAGGCCGTCATGAAAATCGTCACCTGGAACATCAATGGTGTTCGGGCCCGTATCGGCAATTTGACCCACTGGCTGACGGAAAGCGCGCCCGATATTGCCTGCCTGCAGGAGATCAAGACGGTCGACGAGCAGTTTCCGCGGGCCGAGATCGAGGCGCTTGGCTACAACGTCGAAATCTATGGCCAAAAGGGATTCAACGGCGTCGCCATCCTGTCGAAGCTGCGCTTCGACGAGGTCATCAGGGGCCTGCCGGGCGACGATGCCGACGATCAGGCGCGTTTCATCGAGGGCGTGTTCTCGACCGACAAGGGCGCGTTGCGCGTTGCCTCGCTGTATTTGCCGAACGGCAATCCGATCGATGACGAGAAGAAGTTCTCCTACAAGCTGTCCTGGATGGCGCGGCTGGAGCGCTGGGCCGAGGAAAGGCTCGTGCTCGAAGAGGCGCTGGTGCTGGCCGGCGACTACAATGTCATCCCCGAACCGATCGATGCGAAGTTCCCGGAGAACTGGCTCAGTGATGCGCTGTTCCAGCCGCAGACCAGGCAGGCGTTCCGCCGGCTGAAGAACCTCGGCTTCACCGAAGCCGTGCGCGCGGTCAGCGACTCGCCGGACATTTTTACGTTCTGGGACTATCAGGCCGGCGCCTGGCAGAAGAACAACGGCATCCGCATCGATCACTTGCTGCTCTCGCCCGAGGCCGCCAATCGCTTTTCCTCGGCCTCGATCGAAAAGCATGTGCGCGCCTGGGAAAAACCCTCGGATCACGTGCCGGTGGCCATCGAACTGGGTTTTGCGCCAATCTGATCGTTTCGCGCCCAGAACCGCCGGATTGCCTTGATAGACCGTCATATCGCCACAATCGGGGTTTCCGCTGCAATCCGGGTTCGGCTGGGGTTCAGGATGACGATCAGGTTTGCGATTTGCCCATGTGCCGCCGCGCTCGCCCTCGCGGCAACGTCGGCGTTTGCCAATCCTGCATGCCTGGCCAACGGAACATCATTCCAGATCGGCCAGGTCGCCTGCCTGACGCTTTCCGGCCGGAGCCATCTCGCCCGCTGCGACATGGTGCTCAACAACACGTCATGGACAAGGATCCGGGACGATTGTCCTAAAACCCCGCTGGCACCGCCGGCCACGCCGATTTCAACGCCGGAGTCCGGTCCCGTTCCGACAAAACCGACCGAGAATTGATCCCGACTTTTTCGAGAGCCCACTCTTCCTGACTATTGACCCAGTCTTTCCCAGCTGTTGGCTTCGTGCTGGCTTCGCGACTACCGGTCGCCGCCACCCTTGGTGAGGATGTCGTCGGCCAGCGAAATCGCGGTGCGGCGGTCGGCCTCGCCCGCGGCGGCGAACGCCTCTTCCTGCATGCCGCGTATCCATGGCTGGTCGGAAGGCGCGGCTCGTTCAAGCGCCGCGGTCATCATCGCCAGCCCCCGAACGATCTTGCCGCTCTGGAAGAGCAGGTGGCCGAGCGTCGCCTGCGCGCCGGCATGGCCCTTTTCCGCAGCGAGTTGGAACCAGCGTCCGGCCTGCTTAATGCTCGCCTTGACGCCGCCCTTGCCATTCAGGAAGATCTGGCCCATCTCGAACTGGGCATTCGGGTTGCGGTAGTTGGCGGCGGCGCGCATGTAGTACTCCTGGGCCGCCACCTCGTTCTCTTTGATCGGGCTGCCGGGGATGCCCTTCCTCAGATAGTCGCCGAGCGCCACGAGCGCGTCCGAGACATAGCTCTCTTCCGGCGAACCGGGCTCGACGTCCTGGTCGACGATCTCGCTGAAGAACTTGAACGCCGCGTAGTCGTCGCGCTCGACGCCGTCACCCTCGGCATACATGCGCGCAAGCTTCCAGGTGGCGCCGATCTGGCCGTTTTCGGCCGCGTATTTATAAGCCTCAGCAGCCTGCTCCTTGCGGCCGTTCTTGTAGGCGGAGAAGCCGAACTGGAACACCGCCCACGGGCTCGACTGCGGCTTCACGCCGGTCTTGTCGTCGAACACCTTGTCATCGAAGGCCATGGCCTGGCCTGCGGCGCCCAAGGTCGCGCCAAAAGTGGCGATCGCGACCAGTGCCGAAAAGACAGACAGCCTCAGCAACTCAGATATCCGCATAACAATGTGTTTCTCTCGCACCACCGGGATGGGTGACCGCCCCGTCGCGGGCAGGCCCTACCGTTTGTGCATATTTCCAGATCGCGCCCGACTGATAGTCGGTCGCGCGCGCCTTCCATGCCTGTGCCCTGGTCGCCAGTTCGGTGTCGGACAGCGCCACGTCGATGGTGCCGTTCACCGCGTCGATCGAGATCAAGTCGCCATCCCTGAGCAGCCCGATTGGGCCACCCACGGCGGCTTCCGGCCCGATATGGCCGATGCAGAAACCGCGTGTCGCGCCCGAAAAACGCCCGTCGGTGATGAGAGCCACCTTGCCGCCCATGCCCTGGCCATAGAGAGCCGCCGTCGTCGACAGCATTTCGCGCATGCCCGGACCGCCGCGCGGTCCCTCGTAGCGGATCACGAGGACCTCGCCTTCGCTGTAGCTGCGATCCGTAACCGCCTGGAAACATTCCTCTTCCGAATCGAAGCAGCGTGCCGGACCAGAGAATTTAAGCTCCGACATGCCCGCGACCTTCACGATCGCGCCTTCGGGGGCAAGATTTCCCTTCAGGCCCACGACGCCACCCGTTCGGGTGATTGGTCGGTTGGCGGGACGGACCACATCCTGGCTATCATTCCAGGCAACGTGCTCCATATTTTCGGCTAAAGTGCGGCCGGTCACGGTCAGGCAGTCGCCATGCAGATAGCCGTGGTCGAGCAACGTCTTCATCAAGAGCGGAATGCCGCCGGCCTCGAACATATCCTTGGCGACATATTTGCCGCCCGGCTTCAGGTCGGCGATATAAGGCGTCTTCTCGAAGATCCTGGCGACGTCGAACAGGTCGAACTTTATCCCGGCCTCGTGCGCGATCGCCGGCAAATGCAGCGCCGCGTTGGTCGAACCGCCGGTGGCCGAGACCACGGTCGCCGCATTCTCCAGCGCCTCCAGAGTGACGATGTCGCGCGGGCGGATATTTTTTGCGATCAGTTCCATGATCTTTTCGCCGGAGGCGAAATTGAAGCGGTCGCGCATCTCATAGGGCGCCGGCGCCCCGCAGGAATAGGGCAGCGCCAACCCGATGGCCTCGGCGACGGTGGCCATGGTGTTGGCGGTGAACTGGGCGCCGCAGGAGCCGGCCGACGGACAAGCGGCTTGCTCGATTTCGAGGAGTTCGGCGTCGCCGATCGTGCCGACCGAGTGCTGGCCGACGGCCTCGAACACATCCTGCACGGTGATCTGCCGGCCCTTGTAGGAGCCGGGCAGGATCGAGCCGCCATAAATGAAGATCGACGGCACGTTGAGCCGCACCATGGCCATCATCATGCCGGGCAACGACTTGTCGCAACCGGCAAGGCCGACCAGCGCATCGTAGCAATGGCCGCGCATGGTGAGTTCGACCGAATCGGCGATGACCTCGCGCGACACCAGTGACGATTTCATGCCCTGGTGGCCCATGGCGATGCCGTCCGTGACGGTGATGGTGCAGAATTCGCGCGGCGTGCCGCTAGCCGCGGCGACGCCCTTCTTGACCACCTGCGCCTGGCGCATCAGCGAGATGTTGCAGGGTGCCGCCTCGTTCCAGCAGCTGGCGACGCCGACCAGTGGCTGCGCGATCTCGGCCGCCGACAAGCCCATCGCATAAAGATAGGAGCGGTGCGGCGCACGCGCCGGACCGACGGTCACATAGCGGCTGGGCAGCTTGGCCTTGGAGATGACTCTGGCGTTCATTCTCTTCCCTTGCCGCGAGCGGCGCGACCTGCCCCATAGCCGAGCCTTTTGGCATGCCCTGCGACGCATTCGAGGTGCGCCGGGTTTATGGCGGGAAGTAGGCAATGTCGGGGGGCGCCGTTGTGGCGCGAGGGTTGTTCAGAAACTGTTGCCAAAACATCACGATCGCGTGAGGCAGGGGGAAGCGGCGTCGTTGCGACGCCGCTTGGTTCGCCGGCAAGCCCCTCAAGCAAAAAAAGGCCGGGCGTCGCTCGGCCTTTTTGATATTGAAAACAGATGCTTAGAACTTGACCTTAACCGAAGCTGAGCCAGCAAGCAGCAGATCGTCGTCATATGTGTAGGTGATGGCATTTGCCGTGTCGCCAACGCCGGTGAAGGTCGACGACCCACTGGTCAGGACACCGATCGAGCCACCAAGTCTGACCTCGATCTTGTCATTCGGCGAATAGGAGATGCCGCTGGCGACCGCCCAAGTGTCGGACTGATAGCCGGAGGTCGTCGAGGTTCCACGATCCCAGGTCAGCGAAACCGCGGCCGACAATTGGTCGGTGAACTTGTGCGCTATGCCGCCCGTGACCGTCCAGCCGTCGCGATAAAGCAGATCGAAGGAAACTGGCGAGGGAGCACCGGTCACCGGGCTACGCACACCTTGGATCGGAATGATGCCAAGCTTGCTCCATTCCTGCCAGCGGATAGAACCAAACGCCAGCCAGCCAGGCGCTATGCCGCTCTGCAGCTTGAGTTCCACCGCCTGGGGTATCTCGGCCGAGGCGGAGACAGGGAACACCCCGGTGGCGCCTGGAACGAGATCCGCTGGAAAGGCGCCCCTGAACCCGGTCGTGTCGACGGTTCCCGACAGTTCGTCATATTTGTAGCTGGAAGAGTAGACCAGGCTTGCGCGCAAGGCGATTTCGGGAATTTCATAGGCGGCGCCAGCACGCCAGCCCCACGCCTCGTCGGAAAGCTGGAACTTGCCGAGGCCGGTATTGCCGAAGGCCAGCAAGGTCTGGCGCGACAGGAATGCATCGACCTCCTGGTAGGAGACCCCGCCGATGAAGCGCAGGGCGCCCTTGCCGACATTCACCTTGTAGGAGCAGGTAAGCCCGAAATCATTTGTTCTGACGTAGTATTCGACCGCTGATGGCGAATAGGCGTTGTTCGTTCCGAAGTCCGCCTCAGCACCATACGGTTCCGTATAGCTCGCAAGGCAATCCACTGGCTCAAAGATGTTGGCCTTGATGCCGATGCGCGGCACCGCATAGTCCCCACCAACGTCCACAGACGAAGACGACAGTCCCGAGCCATCCAGGCGCCGCACATTCTTCAGTGTGCGCTGTGGCGAAACATAGGTGACGCCGGCGTCGATCGAATATGGCGTGGCATCGAACAACTGGTCGATGTTGACACCGCCCCGGTCGAAGCCGCCGGCGTTGACAACGCCCGACATCAACAGCGAAAAGCACCCCGCCCCCAGCAGCGCTTTCAGACGCAAATTGTTCATGAATGTCCTCCCCTAGTACGAATGGACTAAGCTAGACCCAATTCAGGTTAACGGCGCAACAACGAATTCTCGATGCGTACATGTACGCCTCGCCGACCGTGTTTCAGACAAGGTGACAGCTTCACCGCAGAGCCGGAAAACGACCCATTTGGCTGCAAATCGAGCAAAAAAACTCGGAAAAACAAACCTGAAACTGCGCAAAAACCGCCCGTTTTGCGGCAACCGAGCCCATTGTTACATTATGGCAACAATGGGGCCAAAACATTCCGTTTACGTCAAGATTTACGCTGCGGAATGCCTATTTTTCGTGCAGGAAGCCGCCCGAAAAGCGCGTTCGCAGAACTCGCGAATCCGGAGCATCAGGCCCAAAAAGCGGAAGCCGGTTTGGCAAATCCGCTTCCTCAGCCGGTTAAACTCTCAAACACCAGAGATGATGGGTCAACCGGCTTCGCGCACGCGTGTCAGCGCCACCGAAAGCTTCTCTTGCGCCTCGCGATATTCGGCGAGTTTTTCGCGCTCGGCTTCGACGACATCTTCCGGTGCGTTGGCGACGAATTTGTCGTTGGACAGCTTCTTGTGCAGGCGGGCGATCTCTTCAGTCACCTTGACCAGTTCCTTCTGCAGCCGCGCCGCCTCGGCGGCAAGGTCGATCAGGCTGCCGAGCGGCAGGCAGATGGTGGCCTCGTTGAGCACGATTTGGGCCGAGCCCTTGGGCGCCGTATCGACAAGCGAGATGTCGCCGACCCGCGCCAGTCGCTTGATGGCCGAGGTCTGACGCTCAAGCCTTTCGCGGGTTGCGGTATTGGCCCCGATCACCATCAGCGGCGCGATCGCCGCCGGCGGCACGTTCATTTCCGAACGCACGGAACGGATGCCTGAGACCAGGTCGATCAGCCAGTTGATGTCGGCGGCCGCTGCCTCGTCCTCGAAGTCGGGCGACGGCCACGCGGCATGGCAAAGCAGCGACGGCCGTTCCTTGCCCTCACCCGATGTCTCAGCCCACAGCTCTTCGGTCATGAACGGCATCATCGGATGCAGCAGCTTGTAGATCTCGTCGAGCACGAAGGCGACGCAAGCCCGGCTCTCGGCCTTGGCAGCCTCGTCCGCGCCCATGAAGACCGGCTTCAACAGTTCCAGGTACCAGTCGCAGAACAGGTTCCAGACGAAGCGGTAGGCAGCAGTCGCAGCCTCGTTGAACCGATATGAAGTGATTCCATCAGTGATTTCACGTGCCGCGCGTGTCAGTTCCGTCAGAATCCAGCGGTTGACCGCCAGTTTGGCGTCGTTCAGCCAGAAATCGTCGTTTCTCGCGACGTCGTTCATCTCGGCAAAACGTGTCGCGTTCCACAGCTTGGTGCCAAAATTGCGGTAGCCGGCGATACGAGCCGGATCGAGCTTCACGTCACGCCCTTGCGCGGCCATCACCGTCAGCGTGAAGCGCAGTGCGTCGGCGCCATATTCGTCGATGAGATCGAGCGGGTCGATGACGTTACCTTTCGACTTCGACATCTTCTGCCCGTTCTTGTCGCGCACCAGTGCATGGACATAGACGGTGTGGAACGGCTCCTCCCCCATGAAATGCAGGCCCATCATCATCATCCGGGCGACCCAGAAGAAGATGATGTCGAAGCCGGTTACCAGCACGTCGGTCTGGTAGTAGGTCTTCAGCTCCGGCGTCTGGTCCGGCCAGCCGAGCGTCGAAAACGACCACAGCGCGGACGAAAACCATGTGTCGAGCACATCCTCGTCGCGGATCAGGATCTCGCCCGGCTTGAAATTCTCGAGTTTGTCCTCGACCCAGGCCTTCCACGGCCCTTCCAGCGCCAGATAATATTCGATCGCGGCGGCGAGCGCCTCCTCCTCGGTCTTCTCGACGAAGATGCGGCCGTCCGGCCCGTACCAGGCCGGGATCTGGTGTCCCCACCAGAGCTGGCGCGAAATACACCAGGGCTGAATGTTCTCCATCCAGTCGAAATAAGTCTTCTCCCAGTTCTTCGGCACGAACCTGGTACGGCCCTCGCGCACGGAGGCGATCGCCGGCTTGGCGAGCTCCGCCGCGTTCGCATACCATTGTTCGGTCAGGAACGGTTCGATCGGCACGCCGCCGCGATCGCCATGCGGCACGGCATGGCGATGCGGCTCGACCTTTTCGAGGAAACCGCCCGCCTCCATCAGCTCGACGATCTTGTTGCGCGCGACGAAACGATCGAGCCCGTTGAGCTCATCCCAGACGGCCCGACGCTCGGGCGTTATCTCCAGCCCGGCGAGAAACTCGTCATTGTCGGTGAGGGCGACCGCCGCCTCGACGGTGAGGATATTGATGGCCGGCAGCTTGTGGCGCCTGCCGACCTCGAAGTCGTTGAAGTCGTGCGCCGGCGTGATCTTGACCGCGCCGCTGCCCTTCTCCGGATCGGAATATTGGTCCGCCACCACCGGGATCTTGCGGCCGACGATCGGCAGGACGAGGTTCTTTCCGACCAGATGCCGAAAACGCTCGTCGTCGGGATGCACCGCCACCGCCGTATCGCCCAGCATCGTTTCGGGCCGCGTCGTCGCCACGGTGATGAAGGTTTTTGGATTTTCCGGATCGAAGACCTCGCCCTCGACGGGATAGCGGAAATGCCAAAGATTGCCGTTGACCTCCTGCTGTTCGACCTCGAGGTCGGAAATCGCAGTCAACAGCTTCGGGTCCCAGTTAACGAGGCGCTTGTCCTTGTAGATCAGGCCCTGCTTGTAGAGGGTGACAAACACTTCGAGCACCGCCCTGGACAGACCCTCGTCCATGGTGAAACGCTCTCGGCTCCAGTCGGCCGAGGCCCCCAGCCGCTTCAGCTGGTTGAAGATCGCGCCGCCGGATTCGGCCTTCCACTCCCAGACCTTCTCGATGAACTCATCGCGCGTCAGGTCGCGGCGGTGGATCTGCTTCTCCATGAGCTGGCGCTCGACCACCATCTGCGTGGCGATGCCGGCGTGGTCCATGCCGGGCTGCCACAGCACGTTCTTGCCGCGCATGCGCTCGAAGCGCACCAGAATGTCCTGCAGCGTGTTGTTGAGCGCATGGCCCATATGCAGCGAACCGGTGACGTTCGGTGGCGGGATGACGATGGTGAAGGCTTCCGCGCCCTCCTCAGCGCCTGCGCCGGCGCGAAACGCGTCGGCCTCCTCCCAGACTTTGGCGATCTTCGGCTCGACGATTTTTGCGTCGTAGGTTTTTTCGAGCATGGGAAGGCGTCCGGGCTGTCGGGTTTTTGCTGGTCCGGTGTAAATCGGAAGGTTTTGGCCAAGTCAACCGCGACGCGGCAGGCGAGCGGGCTCGCCCGCCATACAGATCGATCGGACAAGATCACAGGCAATGCCACTGCCGAGGCCGTAGGCATTGCATTGCGCATCAACGAAGACGTCGCCCGCTGCGGCGGGGTTCATCCGCCGACCGTCGGAATTATTACTGCGCGCCGCGCGCCACGCGTTCGATTTCTTCGCGTACCAGCCGCTCGACCAGCGTCGGCAGATTGTTGTCCAGCCAGTCCTGCAGCATGGGCCTCAGCATCTCCTCGGCCATCTCGTCGAAGGTTTTCTTGCTGCGGCTGGCGAACGCATCGGAAAGCTCGCCGAAGGCGGCGGCAACTTGCCGGCCCGTATGTTCGGAAAGGATCGCCGGACGAGCGGACGGTGCCTCGCTCGTCGCCGGGCGCGCCAACCCGCTTCGCGGCGCGGCGGGCTCGAAAGCAGGTTCGGCCGCGTCCTCCAAAACCTCAGCCTTCTGTTCGGCATCTGGCGTCTGTCGCAGCTCAGCCCTGTCTGGGGCCCTGTCCGGCCTGGCCGCGGTCTTCGCTTCGCTGATTGCGGCGATATCACGCCGCCACCCGGCAACGATACTGTCGGTCGTCTCCGCAACCCTTGCCATCGCAGGCGCATTCGGCTCGGGCTTGGCGGCCGGGGCCGCTTCGGCCGCGACCCTGTCACCAGCAAGCGTCACGGGCGATTTGACCGGAGCCGGATCGGAACGCACCGGCAGCTCCACGCGCGCGATGACAGGCTCGACAGCCGAGGATTGCGCCTGCACCTCGGTCAGCGTGGCCGGCCTCCTGGCGTCGAACCCCGGACGCAACTCGGCGCGAAACGCGCCTGCCGCTGGTGGCGCCCCGCCTGCCGCTGGTGGCGCCCCGCCTGCCTCCGGCGGCGCCTCGCCTGCCGCCGGTGCCGGCACGGCTACCGCCGGTGCCGGCACGGCTACCGACGTCAGATCCTGCAGCAGGTCGTCCGTATCGTCCGGCTGCTTGCGGCCGGTGTCGTTGTCCTCGATGATCCTCCTGATGGAAGCCAGTATTTCCTCCATCGAAGGCTCGCGCTGTACGCTGCTTGCAGTCGCCATCGTCACATCCGCCGCCCTTGTGACTCGTTGCAGATTTCCTGTCCGGCCAAAGCCGGATTCGAATCATGGCAACAGCGTAACCCACGGATCGCCTTACGAGAATCCCCAATCTGAGGGCATGTTGGATTTCAACAGATTAGAGCCCGCGCGTCCTTTTTGGGCGCGCGGGGTCTAAATAGCTTGAAAATGGATGGTATTTGAAAATGGTGAGGTGATCAGCGGCCGTCTGGCGTGCGCAGGCCAAACCACTTGTCTTTGACCGCATTGTAATGTTCTTCGGGTCTGTATTTCGTTACCTGAAGGGCGAGACGCTCGACCGAAAGACGACCGACAGCCGAAAGGATGGCATAGCTCGCCACCACCAGATCGCGTTCCGAACTGGCCTGGTTGATCTTGGCGGTGATGAGGGTGGCCTGGGCGTTGAGAACGTCGAGCGTGGTGCGCTGGCCGACATTGCGCTCCTCGATGACGCCGCTCAAGGCAAGCTGCGCGGCGGCGATCACCTGCCTGTTGGCCACCACGCTTTGCTGGGCGGCGATATATTGCGTCCAAGCCGAGGTCACCGCTTGCCGCACGGTGTCGCGGCTGACATCGACCTCGATCCGGGCCTGGCTGAGCGATTCCTTGTTCTGACGCACTATCGCCGACGTCCGCCCGCCCGAATAGATCGGTATGGTCAGCGTGGCACCGATGTTGGCCGTATTGGTTGTGCCATCCCCACTGCTGAGGGGATCGTTTTTGATATAGTCACTGGAAACGCCGGCGGAAGCCGAAAGCTGCGGCAGCAGCGCGCCTTCGGCCGATTTCACCGAAAACGCCGCCGCGTCGACCAGATGCTGGGTGGCGAGGATGGCCGGGTGCTCACTGGATGCAATCGCGATCGCCGAATCGAGGTTCGACGGCAACAGCTTCGCCAGCGGCGAAGCGGCCCTGAGCCTGCCGGGCTCGTCGCCGACGATCTGGCGATAAGTCGCAGCGCTTGCCAGCGCCTGCGCGCGGGCGGCGGCCAGTTCCGCCACGGCGGAGGAGCGCTCGGCATCGGCCTGTGCGACATCGGTGCGGGTGCCTTCGCCGACTTCGAAGCGCGAGCGCGCCGCGCGTGCCTGCTCGGTCAGGAACTGCAGGTTCTGCTCCGTCAGCACCGCCACTTGCCGATCGCGAATCACGTCCATGTAGGCGCTTGCCGCATTGAACAGAATGTTCTCTTCGGTATTGCGCAGGCTCTCGACCGAGGCGCGGACCTGCGATTCGGCGGCGGCGACGTTGTTCTTGGTCTGAAAGCCGTCGAACAGGGTCTGGTCGATCTGGACGCCAAAGTTGCCGGTGGTTATCGCGATTTTTCCGTTCTCCCCGGGGATATTTCTCCGGGCATCGAAATACCCCCTGGAGTAGTCGATGTTCGCGGAACCGGTGATGGTCGGGCGCCAGCCGGACTTGGCGATGGCAACGCCCTCATCGGTGACGCGGACGCCGGCGCGCGCCGAATTGAGCTGGGAATTGTTCTGATAGGCTTTTGAAAGTGCGCCGAGAATGGTTTCCGCCGAGGCGCCTAGCGGAGAAAGCGCGGTCGCCGAAAGGAAGGCGGCAAAAAGACTCTTGCGTAAAGACGGCACGTTATTCCCTCATTCGTTTTGCATGGGAACCACACCGCGCCGGCTTCTCCCATTCGAGCAGCCGGCGCCGTGTGTTTCAGGTTCCCTGCTGTCTGCCCCCAAAAAGAACACCCCGGTTGTGCGGATCAGCAACAATTATTCAAGCGCAAGCGAACACGACAACG
Organism: Mesorhizobium sp. WSM4806; assembly: GCF_055811635.1. Lineage (NCBI taxonomy): Bacteria > Pseudomonadati > Pseudomonadota > Alphaproteobacteria > Hyphomicrobiales > Phyllobacteriaceae > Mesorhizobium > Mesorhizobium sp. WSM4806. The sequence goes on from NZ_JBVVQZ010000002.1 coordinate 72,766, forward strand.
GCTTTGCTGCAAGCCAAAATCATTCAGAACTCGAACGCACGGATACGTTCGAATCCCGGTAGTGGCTTAATTGCCGCATTAAAGGCGCCTCTTCCGGTTACACCCCCCCCTGTTTTCAGAAACAATCGGGCCACGCCCGAATTGCCCTGCCCTTCGACGGCGACGAGCCGACCGCCTTCGGCAAGCTGGTCGAGCAGCGGTTCCGGCACTTTCTCGACGCAGCCGCCGATGAAAATGACGTCGTAGGGTGCCCCGGCGGCATGTCCTTCCGGCAGCGGTCCGTTGACCACGCTGACATTGTCGCAGCCCAGCGCCGAAAGCGTCGACATCGCGGTCTCGGCCAATGCCGGATCGCTTTCCAGCGCAACGACCGACTTTGCCAGCCGCGACAGGATCGCCGCCGCATAGCCGGTGCCGCCGCCGACATCGAGCGCCGAATCGCCAGGGCCGATCTCGGCCAGTTGCATCAGCTTGGCCAGCGGCGAAGGCTCCATGAGATAGCGCGGGCCGTCCGCGGTATTGGCAATGCGGATGTCCTCGTCGATATAGGCCAGATCGCGCTGATCGGGGGCGACAAAGGCCTCGCGCGGCACGACAAGCATCGCCTCGAGCAGCGGCGCGCTGGTTACGTCGGTGGTGCGGACCTGGCCGTCGACCATTTTTACTCGACGTTCGGCAAAATCAGCGCTCATGTTCCAACCAATCCGCCCAAGACCAACCTGTTCAAGATCAATCCGCCCAAGATCGATCCGCTTGCCGCGCCAAGACCGCGGCTCATGTCGACTGGAACCCCCTGGCGCTGGTGCGCGGGAGCTTGGGCAACTGGAGGCCTCGCCCGGAATCGAACCGGGGTGCAAGGATTTGCAGTCCTCTGCGTAACCACTCCGCCACGAGGCCTCATTGCTCCCGGCGTTCCACCCGGTTCCAATAGGTTGCGGCGAAAATGCCGTCAAGCGGCCATGGTGCATTCCCGACGGTTTCCCCTCGGCCACGATGCCACGCGTCGAGCCAACGACACGCATGCTCCGAGAACCGGAGCGCAGCGGACATTAGAGCGCTGCGCTTCCAATTGGACGCGCGGCGCCGTAGGTAAGCGCAGAACCGCCATCATCTGGCCGTCGGAGCAGTATTTCCAAACAAGGCTCTCAGCCAGTCCGGGCATTTAGCCAGGTCGCCGGAAAGACGCCTTCGCAGGGCTTGCCGGCTTGCGAAGTCGGTACAGCCGTCAGTTCGGCCGCCGCCGCCGTTCCCACCAGACGACGAGGCGGCGCCGGTGGCGACGCACCACGGCAAACTCGTAGGAGAGCACAAGCAATCCGATCGGCACCATCCAGAAGCCCAGGATCGGCAGAAAGCCGAGAATGCCGCCGAAGATCAGCACGACGCCGATTGCAATCCTGAGGCCGCGCGAGCGCGGCATGGTGAACTCACGGCCGAAGACCGATATTTTTCGTGCCGGTGGGTGGTTGTGGCTTGCTGCGCTCATGTCTGGTCAGTGGTCCGTTCGGGCAAACTAAAAGCACTAGCTGACGAAAGCCGCAATCGCCTTTTCGGTTCCGCGCACCCCGCCAGACGGCTCATATGAGGACGCCCGCACATGATTGCCAGAAATCGTGGCGCGAAAAAGCGCCGAAAATACGAAATGCTTCTTTGCAAAGCCGAAACGGGTTTGCTATAGGCTGCGCCACTCACATGAGAGCCTCTGTTCCCCGGTAGCTCAGTGGTAGAGCAACCGGCTGTTAACCGGTTGGTCGCTGGTTCGAATCCGGCCCGGGGAGCCAACAATTCCAACTACTTAGCTGAATTTAATTGAGACTCATAAAGCCCGCCCTCAGGGCGATGGCAACAAATTGGCAACGGTTGGCGGGATTCGGTGCGACAGCGATGCCCCGTTGATTTCCAAGGGTTTCCTGCGACTATCGGCCAGGTCCATGCGAAATCGACGCGAGTCATGACTGGCGACTTATGAACTCTCTTCCACCAGCAAACCCGTCTGCGCTCGGACTTCATATGACGTCCAAACAGTTGGCCGGCCTTCTGGTGTGGCTCAATGAACAACAGGAAATAGTGGAGAGGGCATGGATATTCGGGTCGCGGTTCTCAGGCCGGCGGCGTGAAAAAGATACGCCCGGCGAGCCGGACGTTGACCTTGCAGTTGAACTTCGGCTCGGCACCGACGATAAACCCGACCTTTGGCTGTGGGCGCGGCACTGATTTACCCCCTCGATGGAATGGAAAAGCTCGCCGCCGACTAGCGCTCGTCCGGTTCGTTATGCCAGTCGCCTCGACTCGTATTTCGTGCAAGATCAAATGTTGCGCATCGGGGGGACTATTTGAGCACCGGTGAATGCGGCAAGGGACGATGTAAGCGCGCCGGAGCGTGAAGCTATCATATTGCTTTTCGCTGCAGCGGCCTGGTTCAGCCGCCTCACCTCCTGGCCATCAGAAAGACTTCGAAAGAGCGTTGCTCGACCTCTTCCTGTCCAAACCAGCGAGACCTCGGAGGAAATAGGGAACCACCATTCAACGGTGGGGTCGGTGAGTGCCGCTCGGCCTGGAAAATTGAGTTTGTAGACCGGATAACTCGATATGATGAAGGCCTTCTTCGGGTTCGTGATCTTCACGATGCAGAGGTTCATTGATTCGACGGTATCGACAATTGACGCATTCCCTTTGGAAATTACGTCGCGCCGGACGTTCTGGAGCATTCGCCTCCACGTCTCCTCCCTTCCGAAGTATTCCCTTTCATGATCATCGAGCGGGCGGTATCGGGTTTCGAACTCGCGAAGTACCTTCTCGCCATCGATCCGGAACGTTGCAAGGCTTGAGAACTGCCTAAAATTGTCCGGCACCCGCTTCCACTGGTAGTAGGTATAGATCGCAAGCAACTGACGTTCGTTTGAATGCAGTGCGACGCCACGGTTATGTTTCGCCGTCTCCACGATGCGCGCTATCAGCGGCGCTACAATTCCCTCCAGATGGGCAAAGGCGAGCTCAAGGTCGACGTTTTTAGACAGATCTTTTTCAAATGAGGTGTAAAGCTGTCGTTCAAAGAAAACCTTACCAGGTGGATTCTGGAACACCCCCCGGGCAAGCGTTCGCCGATCAAAGACGTGCAAAGCGCCAGCATCGTCAACGAAGTTTCGGAGAAGAAACCGCGGCACGAAATGATGGTCGGCTGGCAGCTTGTTCTTGGCCATACCTCGGTAAGTAGCAGGCGAACAAAAAGCCCGCCACCGTGAGGCAGCGGGCATTCCGATCAGACTTCGCGGAATAATGATGGACCTGAGACGTTGTCGATAGAGAACACCCTACCAAAGGAGGTTATCGATATGCGCCTCTTCATACTGTTTTCGGTATTACTTTTGACTGCCTGCATGACAGCACCACGCGGCGAGGCTCCACCCGCATCGGCAACCGCGTCTACATCGAGCGGGGGCAGTAGTGGCAGTGCCGACAGTGCCGACAGTACTGGCGGTACTGGCGGTGGCGGCTACTAAAGACGCGATCGACACTCAGTTTTGGAAATCGCAGAGAACGTTAATCGCGCCGAACTGACCGCCCCAGTAAAAGCCCGCCACCGGTGAGGCAGCGGGCTCAAATGGGTTGGAAGAGAACCCGTTTTGCAAGCAAACGTCAGTGGCGCTCTGCCGGTGCTTCGAGAATTTCGAGGAATATGCGTTAGCCGTCTCGCTCGCGTCGCTGGATACGTGGAGAAACTGATCGTGGACGACCTTGAGGCCAAGGGCTTTCTGCCGAAAGGAGCGGCGGAGTAGCTAAACCCGTCGTTGCCGGCGATGCTTGCGCGTAACCAAACGTTGCTCCACGATGACTAGCAAGGCGGGGAGCACAGGCAATCATGGCCACAAGGTGTCAATCATCTGAGAGCCGCAGTTTTTGGGCAGGCATTATACTTTGGTCGATTTTGGATTTTACGATCGTCCTGGCGATAGCGTCGCACTGGAGCGATTGGCCTGGCGCATTGGTAGTAGCCGCGGCAGTCACCGTCGCAATTTGGTTGGCTCAAATGGTGCTGGCCCTCTACGGCTTCGCTCGCTACATGGCATACTTCTGGTTTTTTGAGAGGGAGAGCCGAACTAGGGCAACGGTTGATCAGCTTGCTCAACTGAAAATGCCGGCTCCCAATGCGCTTTACAACGACGTTGACGAATATCTGCTTTCGGCGGCAAATGATCCATCAACATCAAACGACGGCAGATTGTTTGCTGGAGCTACGCTTGGCATTTTGGAATCCACACGGAAGTTTGGACCCAGGGGCGTTGCTATCTCAACCGCTATGGTCCTCGAAGAAATCCTCCGCCGATATAGCAGTATTAAGATGGTTCAAGAATGACCCGCCTATCTGTTGCGGAAGAGCTTGAAAGCGCCGCGGACCGTATCGCCGATATGTCACGCCCGGATTTGCAGGTCATCCTGCGTCGCGCGGCCTTGATGCTCCGGAACGTCTCCGGGGTGCCGCTGGAGCCCGCAACGGAGGACGCTCTAAACTCCATTGCGGCTGAAATGAAAATTGGCCGGTCGGATCTCATTCAGATCGTGCTGCGCGAATGGCTGGAAACCAACGCCTATCTGCCAGTACGCGAAATCGATGAAGGGAGCGAAACAGACGGGAGCGCCTAGTGGATAGAGTCTAACGCTTGGTGCCCGCGTCTGACGGCAGCGATGATCTTGTCGGGGTCGGCGGCGGAAACCACAGGGTAGCTTGGGCCAAAATTGATTTGACAGTAGGCCATCCCAAGCGCCGAGTCTCTTTGTGCGCATGCGCGCACGTTTTGACTAGGGAGGAAAACCCCATGGAAGAGATCAATCGTCGGTCTGCGTTGACGATCGGTCTAGCGACAGCCGCCGCGACGCCTCTATTCGCTTTAGCGACGCCCGCGGGAGCCGCAGAGATCGTCCCGACATATGGTCCAAATGACGGTAAGGAGCTTGCCCCCGGCGTTCGCATTGTGGAAGTAGGCACTTGGGACTCGGATATGACAGGCATCAAAAGCATTCTAGTGCTCGATGTAGTATTCCAACCTGGGGCTGCCGACAAAGAATCCGTCATGGACAACGACATGGTCTGTTTTATCACCGCTGGTGAGTTCACCATCAAGAAGACGAACCCCGATAAGGAATTTAACGTTAAGAAAGGTGAGTACTATACCTGCGGCAAAGGCAAAACGGACCATGCCACGAACATAAGCAAGGAAGTCGGGATCCACCGGATCTCCGTTCTGATACCTGCCTAAGCGTTTTAGAGGGCCGCCTCTGAGGTGGCCCTTCGCCCCTCCTAACGCATGTCTGGACAAGCCCATCGTCTCGCATGCGCACTCCCCACAAGCGGCGCCGGCCACTTTCAGCCCCCTCGTTCGAAAGTTGGCTTCCAATCGCGATTGCGCGCCCGCTGCTGGCCTTCGTAGTCAGGAACGCATGTGAAAAACACCTGCCGGCGGTCACGGCCGGCAGCCTTGCAACTTGAGCAGACAAAGAGCCCGACCAAGTCGTCATGTATCGAGCCGTGGTCGCGGCCGAGCCTGTCAATCAGCGCCTGGATGTCGAGCTTCGTCGATTTGCAGCACATGGGGTGTCCGCAATTGACATAGATGGTTTCGCGGGCGGCCAGGGTGTCGGCGAGGGTCTTTTGGGGCATGGCGATCTCCGTTGAAGGGCTCGCCGCAACGGGGAGGAATATAATCCTGAATGCTGATTCCTTGCCACTGGTCCTTAACTCTCATCCCAAAAATCCTGCAGCGATGCGTGCCGAAGGTCTTCCTCGCCCCTTAGATGCTTCACACGGGCCTTGATGCCCGGCTTGACCCACTGCGTTGCCGGCCGCTTTGGCATCTCCTTGGGTGCCTCGCCGGCATGCTCCTGCACCCGCTTCCAAAGCCTCTCCCGCATTTCGCGATTGACGCTGACGAAAGCGCTGCCAACATATTTGCGGGTGCCAGGATCGGCCATCAGCGCGAATGCCGGCTTGCCCCTCTCGCGTTCAACTCCGAGAAGTGCAAACTCGCTTTCGGTGAAGGATTTTGTCTTCAGCCAATTTGTGGTCGACCCGCTGCGATATTTGCTGTCTCGACGCTTCGATATCATCCCTTCCAGGCCGGCCGCGTCGATCAGATGATAAATCGCATTAGCCTCGCCTGGCATCGTCTCGCTGAACTGGATGCGACTGTCGGACCCTATGAGGCCGACCAGGATTTCCCGCCGATCCTCAAGTGCCATGTCGCGCAAGTCGTGGCCGTTAAGATGCAGCAGATCGAACGCGACGAAATAGAGGTCGTGCTGGCGCCTCGTGATTGCCTTGCGCAGCGGCAAAATCCGAAAGGCCAGCGTCATTTAAGACGACGACTTCGCCGTCGATTATGGCGTTCTGTACGTTGAGAGCTTTGGCTGCCTCGACCAGGTCGCGGTACTTCGATGTCCAGTCTAGGCCGCGGCGGGTGAAGATCCGCGCACCGCCGGCGTCGATGATGATTTGGGAGCGGTAGCCGTCGAATTTTGCTTCATGCATCCAGTCATCGCCTTGGGGCGGCTTGGCGATCAAGGTAGGCATCATTGGCGGGAGAAACTTCAAACGCATGCATTGACTCGCAAAACCGCGATTTCAATTAGCATGCGCTTAATTAGTTCCAATTTTAACGAATCGTTGACCGCGCTGTCCCAGAATAGGACAGCGCGGTCAAACCCCAACCCGGGATTGCGCAGGCGGCTCCGGCAATCCAGCTCCCCCGCCTCACTGTCGGAGCCGCTTCCACACTCCTCTAGAATTACCAGCAACGGTTGAATCAACTGTTACCGCACTTGCTTCCAGTGCGCTTTCCCAGTCGTTATTGATGGAACAGGGCTCTCGCCTTCACGGTTTGACGCTGAGACAGTCCATCTCAGCGAGGAAGCATGGAAGCCCAAGAGAACATCCGCAACGCCTGGGCCGCCCTCAAGCTGGTTCGCATGGCTATTGAACAGACCTGCCCCGCCGGTGTGCTGCCGAGCGAAGAAGCTGTCTTGCTGCTCTATGGTCCTGAGCCGATCCATGAGGGCGAAGCGCTTGCGAAGGCCATTATTGAGACCGTCGAGAGGCTGACCAGTTGCCTACCGCGTTGATCCGCTGCCGACCGGTTAAGTGAAAGCCTGACGCTTAGCACCCCTCCGAACGGCAAGGTTGGGTGGGAAGTTGCCATTCGGCTCGTCGATGGGAACGAGCCATTTGCGCCATTTCGCGACATTCGAGACGTTTCTCGTCAGCGGACCTTCACTGTACGGCTGGATTCGACCCCATTCCGGTCGTCAAGATGGCGGATGTTATGCTTTTGCGGTAGCCCAATGTCTCATCACTTCCGGCTGCCCCTCGAAAGAAGCCTCGAAGGTTGGCGCGGCCAGTATCGCCTGCATGTGCAATGTCGCGCTTCCGGTATTGAGAAAACCATGCCAGCTGCCGGCCGGCACGATGACGGATTGTCCCGTCGATACTGTTTCTCGTTCATCATCCAACCACAGCTCGGCTTGGCCTTCCAGAACGGTCAAGACTTCCTCGACGGGATGGGTGTGAGTACGTGTGCCACTTCCCGGTGCGACCCACTGTTCAAATATGCAGAGCGCGGCTGCCTTGGTAACCGCAGAAACCTGCATCCTGGTCAACACGCCGGGACGCCACTCTTCAGTCGGCTGAAGGCTATGATCGATAATTTGCATGATCCCCTCTGTTTCCTGTCAAACCGTTTCTAAACTGACCCCGTTTAGGGTGGACCCGAAGGATTTTCCGACCGCAAGTCGCCCTGACTAGCCGCTAAATTTCTCGCAGACGCGCTGTCGACATACCCATCCCAGCCAAGCCTTGGATATTCCACAGACCCGAACGCATGATGCGCTCATCGCGATGGTACTGACCCAGCCAGGTCTTTGAAGCATGACATACTGGGCATTGCGCAAGCGTTGAAAGCAGAGCCTTTTCAAAGCCCTTGCGGACTTCCTTGCCGCCGACGACCGGGATGGCTGCAAACTTGAGATTCGTGGTGATGTAGGAGCTAACGTCCCTCTCAATTTCCGCTTGCCGTACCGCATCAATCAAATGACCGTATTTGTCGCGCTTTGCGCGGGATGTCATGTCCACGTCCCAAACGTCGTAATAGGGGTCCTTGCGCTTGCTCAGTAACGCGCGCCCGATATGCTTCCGGAAGACACTCCTGTCCTTGTTTGCCGTTATCAAATGCTCCTTCAGTCGCGGGCCGAGATTCTCGTCCCCATCGTGCGTCCCAACGCGCACGATACGGTCGCCCCCATGCCCTCTCTCGTCGCTCTCAAAAACGAAATAAAGGCCGCTCTTTGGCAGCTCCGAGGGTACGAAGTCACTTGAGAACCGCTTCAGTGCGCCGAATCTTTCATGCACTTCACCGCAAACGTCAGACATCTAGATTCTCCGTTAGCCAGGCCAATTGTTTGCCGATGCCGCCCTTGCCCTCCATCGGGACATTGAAGTCGGGAATTTGGGTTTTGAGGTATTTGCGGTAAGGCGCGCCAGCCAGAACGGAAAATCGGTCGCGTGCCAATTCCGCCTTGGACCGAAGTTGCTCGGCCACCATCAAGCCCCACGCATGTCTTTCCGCCGCAGGCAGCTTTGGAAGGTACAGGTCGTACCAATCGACAACCTCATCCAGCTCCAAGACGCCGTACTTGGCCGAGAGAATGTATATCGCATCCGGCCTAAGCTGCTTTGCGTAGGCCAGGCATTTTCGGAAAAACGGCCCTGTGTAAAGGTCTTGCGCCTGATGTCTCCCCGTGCACTTTTTCTTGCCGCAGGCGACCAACACAATCTGCTTCATATTCCCCCCAGGAGCAGCCTGGTCCTTCGACCATTTCTTCCTGATTGCCATATTTTGCTTCAAATGTCGCCTTGCCGTTGTGGGCGCACTCACCGAAATCGCCGCCTGTGCGGTGGTTTGAGGCAGAGGGCATGGTGTCCATATGGTCGGACTTCCTATCCGTCCCCGCCCCGGCCTTGTGGTGGCCTGGACGCCGTAGAATGCCGCAGACGGAACACGGAAGCACCGCCACGCGGGCGGCAATTCCGGCGACCGCCCCGAGCAGGTGAAGTTCGCCTTCAACGCCGATCCCGCGAAGGAGCCATTGCGAATCCTGCTGTGCATATGCCGCTCGCTGGCGCGGCATGATGCGCGTCGTCGAGGATCGGCATGGCGCGGGGCCGGAAGTTGCCGAACAGCTGGATGAGGCCGTCGGAGTAGGACTCGTCCGCCAGCAGGCTATGCGAAATGATGAACCGCGACCCAACCGACCAAGGATTCGTAGAGAAGCCATAATTGCGGCGGACGGCCGCCAAATAGTCGCGGTCTATGATGGTGAACCCAAGGCCGAACTTCTGCGCCAGTTCGTCCTGCCACTGCGCCGTCATGGCGGCCGGGCTCGAAACCACGACATAGTCGACACGGCGGCGAAGCAGCATCTCGCGCAGGACGAGTCCTGCTTCCACCGTCTTCCAGTCCTATCTGACGCTGACCAACTCGATTAGGCCTCTCCAGGTTCCGGCGAAGGCCCGCTTACGAGCGTAAAATAGGCGTGGCAAAAGGCTTATTTGGGTCACGAGCGCTGGTTGCGCTCAATGTCCGGTTTTGGGAACAGATGTAGGCTCCGGAAGGTCTCGAAAGGGTCAATTCTTCCGGTCTGCGAACAGGAAGGTCGCGCCAGGAGGCGACCTTGGTTCGGATTCTTTGGACGACTGGTTTATGTCGTCACCTGACCCTGCCGGTGCTTTCACCCCGACCCTTCGAGACTCATACATCTTGACACGCGGCCGTCTACTGGCTGCGCACTAAGCGGCACATGTCGGTGATGTCTTTCGGGGCGAGAAAATCCGCCGCGACCGGCCAAGACGCGGCGGTGGAGGCCGCTACTGGCTGTGGCCAGTTCCCATGTCGGCAGGGAGCATCAGGTGCTGATACTTGGTCCCCGGAAACATCACGTAGGGGTGCACGGGATCGGGGTCTAACTTGTTCGGGTAGCTGGCCGCCATCTCGTGAGCCGCCTTTCCGACTATCATGACATGCGGACCCGTGCGAACCCAATGCGCCATTTGCCGACATTCACGGAGCGTTGGCAATCCCGACCTACGCCCGACCGCCGAATCGGCTGTGCGGTCGTGCCCTGTGCCGGCACGGAACTGCAGACGAGTGCAGCATTCATGTCCCACGACCAGGTAGCAGTCGCCAACGTTGTACGAAAAAGGCGGGATGCGTTTCGGTCCACTGGGCGACAAGTGGTTGCGCCTGTATAAAAGCGGCCCCGGGATGGATGGCCAAATCGCCGACGATCAACTCGCGCGACTCGCAGGCCTCCGGAGCGGATGTCAGGCAAGCCAGAATGACGAGCGTATAAAGCATTGTCTTGTTCCTTCGCGGAGATCGAGTTCGTCCTCGGAGGCGACAGATTCACTGGCCGGCACGAACGAGTTCGGGAGGGGGCTCGGCTCCTGCGACGAAGAGTTTGCCGCCGGCCCGCGAAATCTCGACGGTTTGGCTGCGCTCGTCCAACCTGCCTGGAACCGAGATCGTGAGGCTTTGGCCTTCATCGAGGGTTGCCTCGAAGCGCACAGGCAAGCCCGCCTCGCCTTCAGCGATCGTGGTGACCACCCGGAAGCTGTTATCGGCTTCCGTATAATAGACGACGCCTTGAAAACCGCCGAGATCGATACTCCCTCCTTGTAGGGTGTCCAGTTCACCTGCAGAGGCGTAGCCCGTCGTCACGCAAAGCGCTGCAAGGACCGTGTATCTGTACATGATATTTTCCTCCCCAACCGAACAGGTCAGAACAAGATCGGTGCGCAAAGCATATGAGGAGTGGGTAGGTTCGTCTGTGAGAATTCTCACACTCGTGGCAACGCATTCAAAAACGAGGCCGGGCGCGTGTGGCAAGATGCGGATCGCGTCATGAGCGCCGGTCGCACCCAACGTCGGCTTTTGGGAAAGATTCCAACGCAGGAAGATCGGGATTGGGTCAACTTATTCCGTAGCGCGAGCGAATCTGGACGACTGGAACGGGTCGGTTCTTGCCGTCCACCGGTACCAAGTGTGAGACTTTCACCACTAGGGCAGCTTCTGGACTCTCGCCCGGAATGGCGGCATTCTCTCTTCGGGGGGAGCGGGCGTGGGCAAAGGCCACCGTTATCAAGGTGCCAATCAGGCTGACCGCTGGCGAAAGCGCGCCGGCAGAAGAACGCCGTCACGGCGGCTGCCGCGACCCCTGTTGGGGCTGATCATCCTCGGTGCCGGCACGCTTGCCGCCGCAGTCACCCAATTCGCGATCCAGAGCACCGCCAGCCAACAGAGCACCGCAGGCCTCCAGAGCACGATAACAAATTGGACAGAACCGCTGCCTGGGCCGATGCAGGGCCGGGCATCTGTCATCGACGGCGACACCATCGAGATTGCCGGTCAGCGCGTCCGCTTCAATGGCATCGACGCACCCGAGAGCCGTCAGCACTGCGACGACGCCAAGGGCTTTGACTACCCGTGCGGGCGCCGCGCTGCCCAAGCCTTGGACAAGTTCCTGGCAGCTTCGCGCCCCCTCCACTGTGCCTTTGTTGATCGCGATCGGTACGGCCGGCTTGTCGGGAACTGCGATCGCGCCGACGGCCGAAGCGTTCAGAAATGGCTCGTTGAACAAGGCCTCGCTCTAGATTGGCCTCGCTATTCGAACGGCGCATTTGCCGCCGAGCAACGGGCCGCAAAGGCGGCGCATCGCGGAGTTTGGCAGGGCCGCTTCGATCAGCCATGGGACTGGCGGGACGCGAACGCCGACAAGGTCGAAACCGTCAGCGAGCAATCGACCGGCTTCGGCCTTCTTGGTGGCTGCAACATCAAGGGCAACATCAACGTGAACTCGGGTGAGCATATCTACCATGTACCAGGCCAAGAATATTACAATGAGACGCTGATTACCTCGAGCAAAGGTGAACGGTGGTTTTGCAGCGAGGCCGAGGCGCGATCGGCCGGCTGGCGGAAGGCAAGGCGATGAAAACAAAGCTGACGAGCGCCGCCGACATGCGCGATCTGTGGGCATTGATCGGAAACTGTTCGGCGAGCACTTCGAAAGACCAACTTTCCCGTGGCACCTCAAAGTGATGCGTGGACGGTGGAGATCAACAGCGAAGAGCACGTATCGATGCAGGATGTGCTGGCAATTTTGCTGCCCGCACAAGACGATTCAAACCATTCGGTGACGAGGCTCTTCATGAAGCGCTCGGTTTGGCGCTCCGACAGGTTGAACGTTGCATTGAGGGCAGAACCAGGTCGAAGCATGCTCCGCATTTCCGCCGTTCGCCGTTGAATCCGTGAGTGGGCCGACCGTGTTAAGCTGTTCGAACCCAGAGCCGAGCGGATCGTGCGCCTCGGACTACAATGGAGAGCGGAACCAAACGGTGTGTGGTCTCCACTTCCAAGGGCTCACACCCCGCCGACGGAGGATGCGATATTGGCACCCAAAACGAATTGAAACTTTGAGCCCCGCGGTGCGTTGGGCAATACCCAGAGCATGCCGTCGTGCGCTTGGATGATTGAACGACAGATCGATAGGCCCATTCCCATCCCGCGAGATTTGGTGGTGAAGAGCGGATCGAATATCCTCTGCAGGTCCTGCGGGTCGATCCCCATGCCGGTGTCAGCCACCGAAATCACTACACCCCCATCGTCGTGAGGATTTGAACTAACGGCGAGTTCGCGTTGACCATCCATAATAGTCATCGCCTCAATCGCATTCGTGATCAGATTGAGGAGCACCTGCTGCACCTGAATTCGATCTCCCATCACCCGCAGCGGCCGCGCGCTTCGCTCAACCTTGACCAATATCCGGTGACTTTTCAGATCGTCCTGAAGCAAAGCGATGGCTTCATCAATGAGTTTGTCGACGTCGAACGGAGCTCTGACGCGGTCATCCTTCCGGAAGGTCGCCCGGATGCTCTCGATCACGGCGGCCGCGCGATGCCCGTCAGCTGCGATCTTCGTAAACTCCGTTCTCGCCTTATCTAGATCGGGAACCGCGCGATCGAGCCAGCGTAAACCGGTGTCGGATCTCGTTATCATAGCAGCAAGGGGCTGCTTGACCTCGTGTGCAATCGTGGCGGCAACGGCGTCGCCGGTCATCAGTCGGGCATCGCGCTCGCGGCTTTGCGCATCAATAGCGCGCTGCAGCCTCAAGCGCTCTTGATCCAGCATGGTGTTCGAACGAGCGAGGCCGTCATACAGTCGTGCCATCTCTGCAACCAATACCACCATGACGATGGTGGCTGTCACAAGCTGATAAAAATGGCCGGCATACCACGTAAGATTGTAGCGAGCGCTCAAGACGGAGCCCAAGCTTACTTCAAGCAGGAGCGCGCACAAAGCGACGGCGAGCCACAGGTCGAGCAAGGACCGCTGGCGCATCCATAGCAACGAAAGTGCAATGCCGCCCAGCGCCAGGACCACCATCCCGCCGATGATGCGACGAAACAGACCGACAGGATGAACGTCTACATAGGATAGTGGCAGCAGATCGTTATGCTGCGTAACGAACCAGAACAACCCAATGACGAGGGCAAGAACGCCCGCGACGCTCAAGCTGATGGCATATCGCGTGAAGCGAACGTCCGCCACACGATCCGTATTTTTGAGCAGGGCATAGCCGATGATGGCAATGGGCAGCCCTGAATGCCAAAACCAGTAGAGCCAAACGGCGGATTGCATTCCCGAGCCCAGGACGCCGGTGGGCGTGAACGCACCCGGGAAAGTCAGCGCATGTGCAACCACGATCAGGGCACTGAACAGGTAGCCGCTCGCAATCACCAGAAGTGCCCACTGGCGCAAAATAGAGAACTGAGCAAACAGAAAAGCTGCGGTGACGCAGTCGCTGACAAACAGGGCGGCGGCAAGAGTCGGTACAATCGCGTTGATTTCCGGCAGCTTGATGGCCGCAAACGGCAATGTGCCGAGAAGGATGACGACGAGGGCCAGCAGGAAAGCGCGCGCCGTGCGGCGCTGACCGGGAGTTGGGGGACGTACACAGACAATCGCCGTAGACAATGACATGGATGACCCCATTAGGGGCGTTGCCGCCGCGCACATAGTCGCGCGCCCAGTCCACGGGGCGCACGAGGGCAGAGTCTTTGTTGCCCAAACGCACTCGTTTGCCATTGCACACTGCGCCCCAATTGCAAGGAACACCATAGCTACTATTCATGACGGCAGCGGCTTGGCGGACCTGTTCCACCACCATGTATTCGGCGTACCAGTCGGGCCAGTTCTCGTCCCTCAGTGCGCCGGTTCGCTTCTCGTGTTCGCCATGCGCGACCGCCGCACGCCACAACGCGGCTCTAAGCTCATGCGACGAGGTGACATGTCGGCGTCCACCTGACCGGGCGACCGCGCGTGGTAGTCTCCTGTAATAGCTAGGCGACGAATGGCACGGTCCATCCCGATGATCTCCATCGCCACATCGAGGCGCTAACGCGATCGCTCGAGACTGGTCGCCAATCGACTTTGAGACGCGGTTTCGACGCTTGGACGGCGTGTATCGCTGGTTCCAGTTTCGAGGCAATCCGGCTCGGGACCGCGAGGGACGAATTGCCCGTTGGTACTGCCTTATGACTGTCGTTGACGACAGAAGGCGCGAAGAGGACGCGCTATAGCCATCGCGGCCGTCTTTTGAGCGGAGGCGAATAGGGATATTGAGAATGGGAGGTATCGAAGGTTGACAAGCCAGCCCGTTGGGATGGGGCCTTTTGCAAGCTTGCCGGCCGCTCAGGACTCCTCAGACTTTGAGAGCCTTTTCGATACAGTCGATCAACGCCTCCGTTTTGAACGGCTTTCTGAGCAGGCATGTTGCGCCGTTTGCTGCCGCCTGATCGACGATGCCTAGGTTTGAACGTGCGGTGACCATAACCACAGGCACACCGCGCCGCCGCCCTGTAAGCAGCCGGGCAAGATCAAGTCCGCTCATGCCAGGCATGTGAATGTCAGCAATGACGCAGCTATAGGACGCGCCCGCTTCCCAGGCGATAAAGTCCTCCGCGGATGCAAATCCGCATGCCCGATATCCGAGCGAACTAAGGCTATCTACGAGAGCCATGCGGAATGATTCGTCATCATCGACTACCGCGATTAGGAACTCTCTTGACACATCGTCCTGTCCACGGATTTGAGCTAAGGCTAATAGCAGGATCGCCATTTCTGGCATGTGATGTCGCTATAAGCAACCTATACGGGAGTGTTACTCCGCGCCTACGGCCGGCGCCTAGGGTTGATCACGTCCGCGATCCGGACCAGGTCCGCCAAGGTCCTCGCGCCCATCTTCCGCATGGCCGCGCCACGATGAATTTTGGCGGTGATCTCGCTGATTCCGAGGTCACCGGCCACCTGCTTGTTCATCTTTCCGTCTGTGACCAGTACCATTACCTGCTTCTCCCGTGCCGACAGTGTTTCAAATCGCTCCCGCACTTTCGAAACATCACCATCGACGGCGCGCTGCTGCCGCCCGCGCTCTATGGCAGCGAACACGGCATCGAGCATGTCCTGATCCTTGAATGGCTTTGGGAGAAAGTCCACTGCACCGCGCTTCATGGCGCGAACTGACATGGGAATGTCGCCATATCCGGTCATCATCACGACCGGCAGACGAACACCCGTCCGTGACAGCTGCGCCTGAAAATCGAGCCCGTTCATGTCAGGCAAGCGGATATCGATGATAAGACAGCCCGGAGAATCCGGAACGGGCGTGTCGAGGAAATCCTGTGCGGTTGCATAAGTCCGCGTTTCGAGCCCTATCGAAAGGAAAAGGTCTTGCAACGCTCCTCGCATCGACGCGTCATCGTCGACCACGTGAACAATGGATTTCTCGTCCGAGGGGAGCGGCATTACTAAGCATGCCAGAACTCTGAGCGTGCATCAAACGAAAGTGTGACGGAGTCGATTCATTCCTTTAGGCGGAGCGCCGCCTCCCGGCCCCCGGGCTCCCGCCCGCGGTGACGGCGCCAGCAACGATCTGCGCCACCCGCGCGGGATTTATTCTTGAGTTGCCTGAGGCCCCAAGTTTCGCCCGCGTAAAGCCTCAAGAACACTCAAGGTTTGCATTGCTCTCGCAGCGAGTTTGCGTCACGGCGCGACAGAAAGCGGCGATCTGTATTATCCAATTCATACTTTCATATGAGCATGCCCTTCCGAGCGTTGGATAGCCAATCCGGCGCAGAAACCTAGGATACCAGCACTTGAAGAGGGCTAATGAGTCACTAGTGAACTGCAACTCGGCGTTGCGGCAGCTCTGCGGCCAGGGGCTGCAACTTCGTCAACCTTTGATCCCCCCGCCACCTTGCCGAACGCCGAACTAAGGAGCCTCGCAGTGGATAACCTTTCCGAACCTACGCGGCGTAACGTCCTCGCGAATAAGGCGGCCGCCAGCGCTCTCGGCCTTGCTCCCAAGGCAGCCAAACGCACCGCCGACGCCGGGTCAGGCGCGGCTCAGGGAAACAACGCGATTCCTCCCTTACGCATCAACCTTTCAGAAGGGACCCTTGTAAATTTGCGTCGGCGTCTGGCGGCGACCCGCTCGCCCCGGGGGGAGGCTGTCAACAACTTTTCGCAAGGCATGCAGTTGGCGAAAACTGCTGACGCTAGGCCATCTATGTCGCAAGACAAGCCGGTCGTGTTCGTGGTCGACGACGACCGATCCGTCCGCGAATCCCTGGAATCGCTCATCCACTCTGCGGGCTGGTGCCCGAAAGTTTTCGGGTGCGCTCTCGCATTCTTCTCTCTCCCGCGACCTAGTGTTCCGAACTGCTTGATCCTGGACGTCAATCTTCCGGATATCAGCGGGCTTGATTTGCAAAGTCTAGTCTCTGTCGAGCGGATAACGCCAATAGTCTTCGTCACGGCATTTGGAGATGTGGCTATGACTGTTAAGGCGATGAAAGCAGGCGCTGTTGAGTTCCTTATGAAACCATTCCACACCGAAGTGCTGTTGGCCGCCGTCGAAGAGGCGCTGGACCGCAGCAGAACCGCGCTCGAGTTCGATTTGGAGGTGCGTGCTCTGCAAGATCGCCACGAATCGCTGAGTTGCCGCGAGCAGGAGGTCATGGCGCTGGTCGTCTCCGGGTTGCTGAACAAGCAGGTCGCATTTGAGCTGGGCATCAGCGAGATCACAGTGAAGGCCCACAGGGGCAGGGTAATGCGCAAGATGGAAGCGAAAACTCTTCCCGACCTAGTGAACATGGCCGCGAGGCTCGGCCTCGCGCACTGACCAGCTGTCGGCCAGGAGGCCGCTAGGAAAGAAGCTGGCGATTGGGCTGATTTGAGCGAGCCGGCGATTGTCGCCAGCGACAACGATCGGCAACCGCTCGGTCAGAAGTCAGGATTTCCTTGCTGCGAATTAGCCTTCTACGGGAGCGCTGCACAGACCCAAAACGGCGATGTGACATTGTGCGCGCGTCGCCACCCTGAGATTAGCAGTGAGCTAGGAGGGCGTATTGCTGTCCAGGGCGGTTTACTCCGTAGAGAAGGTTGGATCCCGGCGCTTCGGTAGGGCCGGCAGTGGAATTTATCGCTCGTTTGCTCTGAAGCGGCATCGGGCATCGGCAAAGGGCACAAAAGTCACTGCAGGTCATCGAGCTGGCGATCCAATACGGAGCACTCATCTGGCACACTGATGCCAAAGTATTGTCAACACCATCGTACAATAGATTGAACTGCAAAATTGATCTTATCTGTCTGTTGCACCCGACTAAGCAGATTGTTGACAGGAGTTCGCATCATGATACTGTGGTCTCTCATCACGCAGCCGGCGTCAGCCTTTCGCGAATTCGTAGCACCTGGCTACCGGCCCGAGCTCCACTACATGCGCGGCCCCGGTCCAGCCTACGCGCGCCGCTCGGTCATGGTCGGGGCGAGAAACTGTGTAGTCGACTGTCACCTCTGGCCGCTCTGTCGTTGTCATATCAGCTGCGTCATTGACGACCGCACCAAGCCCGCACCCAGCGGCGTGTTCGCAGGCATGACGCTGCTGGCCGTGGTCGCCGCCGCACTAGTCACCGCTGCACTGGTTGGCGTATGGGTGTTCCTCATGACATCCGATGCGATGGCGCATGACGCATTGCCAACCGCTGCGCAGCCGCGGGGGTGGTCCTATCCCTTCTCCTGTTGCTCCGGCTACGATTGCCGAGAAGTCGCTGATAATGCGATCGGAGAGCGGCCTGAAGGCTACGTCATCAAGGGGACGGGCGAACTGATCACTTACGCAGACAGCCGCATCAAGGACAGTCCCGATGAAGTATTTCATCGGTGTTCGATGGCCGGCGCGAATGACGGGCACACCATCTGCCTTTTTGTACCGCCGCGTGGATTCTGATTTCGCAACGAATCCCCCCGATCCAATTGCGTGCTATAATGGATCCGAAGGACCTGTCGCGTGCCGCCGCCGACGTCGCGCCGGGCGCCAGGGAAACGCTCAATGTCTGGCGCAACGGCAAGGCCATGCAGATTTCCGCCGCTGTCGGACGCAACAGCGATGATGCGAAGACCCCATCGGCAGAAGGAATGGCGGCAAGTCCGCTCGCCCAAGATTCCTGTCGCCCGCCGGGATATCTTCGAGAACACTGGCCGCGGTCGATTTCGACCCGCAGCAACGGATCGTGTCGATGGTAACCCGCGGCTTCTTTTCAGGACGAAAACCTCCGACGGATGCGGATGGGCGCATTCCGCCCGGACAGTATCTCGAGCAAGGCTTCCCCGTGCTGTCAGCCGGGCCGACGCCGCGCGTGCGCACCGAGGACTGGTCGTTCACGCTCAAGCACGGACCGCGGCCGGTCAAGAAATGGACCTGGGCCGAGTTCAATGCGCTGCCGCTGAGCAGGATGACGCGTGACATCCATTGCGTGACGGCATGGACCAAGTTCGACACGTCATGGCAAGGCGTGCTGATCGACGATATCCTTGCCGATGCCGGCATCGCGCCGCCGACCGCCTTCACGCTGGCACATTCGTTCGACGGCTACGCCACCAATGTGCCGGCGAAGGACCTTGTCGCCGGCAAGGCGATGGTGGCGCTGCTCTATGAAGGCAAACCAATCACGCCGGACCATGGCGGACCAGCGCGGCTGCTGGTGCCGCATCTCTATTTCTGGAAGTCGGCCAAATGGCTGAACGGGCTGCAGTTCACCGAGCACGACGAGCCGGGCTTCTGGGAATTGCGCGGCTATCACATCTATGGCGACCCGTGGCGCGAGCAGCGCTACGCGGACGATCCATGAGCGAGGCAGCGGCGACGCAATCGCCCTGGCAGATGGCGAAGATCATTCGCATCGAAAAGCGCACGCCGCGCGTCACCAGTTTCTTCTTCAAGCTGTCGCGACCCTTTGCCCATCAAGCCGGGCAACATGTCGATGTCAGGCTGACGGCGCCGGACGGCTATCAGGCGCGCCGCTCCTATTCGATCGCCTCCGCACCCGAGAGCGGCGGGACGATCGAGTTGGCGATCGAACGGCTCGAAGACGGTGAGGTCTCGCCCTTCTTCCACGAGGTGGCAGCGGTCGGCGACGAAATCGAGCTGCGCGGTCCGCTCGGCGGCCACTTCGTCTGGTCCGACAGCGATGGCGGGCCGATCATCCTGGTCGGAGGCGGTTCCGGCGTGGTGCCGCTGATGGCGATGGTGCGCCACCGCACGGCGCGCAAATCCTCCGTGCCGGTCGCGTTGGTGTTTTCGGCGCGGATCTGGGACGAGGTGATCTTTCGCGACGAGCTGATCAAGCTCGACGACCGCCGCGACGGCTTTGACCTGGTGCTGACGCTGACGCGCGAGCCGGCTCAGCGCCCCGATGACTATTCGCGGCGGATCGACGCCCAGATGATGATGCAATCCATGTCGCGGCTGCCCGAGCCGCCGAAGCTCGCCATCGTCTGCGGCTGGAACGCCTTCGTCTCGGCCGCCGCCCAGGCGCTGATCGACGCCGACGTCCCGGCCGGCCTCATCCGCACCGAGCGCTACGGGGTATGAGCGGCTTGTCTATCAGGCTTCGATCTCGAGCCCCGACAGCGGCTTCGAGCAGCAGGCGAGGATAGAGCCGTCAATGCAGCGACCGGACCTCATTGGTGAACAGCTCCGGCTTTCGCGGTCTCCGCCGGGCAGGCTTGACCGGGTTCAGAGGAGCTTGGTCGCAACGTTGATGTTGCCGTGCGTCGCCTTGGAGTACGGACAAATGCTGTGTGCCGCACCGAGCAGCTCGCGCGCAACCTGAGGGTCGACGCCCGGCACGCTGACGTTGAGGCGCGCCCGCAAGAAGTAGGAGCCGGCGTCTGAGTTCAAATCGATCTCTGCATCGACCGCGGTACCCGCCGGAAGCTTGATGTTTCTCTGGGAGGCTGCGACCTCGAGCGCTCCCATGTAGCAGGCCGACCAGGCGGCACCGAACAGGTTTTCGGCGGCCGGGTGCGGCTGCTTCAGCTTGATGTCCAGCTGGCCGTCGCTGCTGCGGGCTCCGCCATCGCGACCGCTAGTATTGTGGGTCTTGCCAGTGAAGAGAAGTTTCTCAGTCATATCGAAATCCTTTCTCCTATCGTTCCAGCATGCCGATGTGGTGCTGCGAAGCCCTGCGCCCCAGCCAGTATCGGTCGGCTTGCCCTGTCGAAGATAGCTCGTCGCTTTCCTCAGGATGAATGGCTCCGCATTCATGGGAGTCCTTGTCATGGCGTAGTCTCCTGTCCGGCGCTCTAACGCCGGATAATTCGAGGTTTGACACCCGGAGACTACGCCAACTCCCAAATGCAACCACTCCCGCGACGGCACCGTTTCCGGGGCATTAGCGGAAAGCCGGTCTCCCTATTTAGCAGGAGGCACAGTGAACGGTACCGTCACAGATTGTCCGGCGAAGACGTTGTGGTTAGCGTCGACCAACTCGATCTTCACCTTGTGATCGCCGGGCGAAAACCCTGCAATGTCGACAGTATTGGTGTTACCCGAATCCGCCCACAAGAATTCGTGGTCGTCGACGGTTATATGCAGATGCCCGATGCGTGGAGATGCCTTGAGGGCGCCCTCCCCAAACACCGGCACGATGTGCACGTTCTCCGTCCGGTACTGGGCCTGAAAGAGGCCCTGGGCCAGTGGGCCCGGAAGTGGTGGATCCACAATCAGTTTGGGTGCGGGTTCGTTCTCGATTGTTTCGAATGGTGAAGCACCGCGGACGTCCCTCGCGCTCTGGGCGAAGGCGCTCGTAGCGAGCACGGCTCCTGTCGCGACTGCGGCAAGCGTCGTGATGAGTAGGGTCATGGCATTGTGCCGAAACCGGCGCAATTCGGTCAGTTCCGACTCGGGAATGTTGACGCAGAAGAGGCGGATTGAGTCACCGACCCCGGTGTGAGCCGTGGTGGCATGTAGTTTGCACCGCGTGGGCGATAGTGATGCTGCTAACATGACGTCCTCCTATCTCTATCCGATCATTCGGATGTGAGAGAAGGATCGACCGTCGGCAACATTAACTCTATTGCACTATGGTATCGGCAATAATTGCACTATGGTATCGGCAATACCTTTGGATTGGTTCGCTCGCAAATCAACTTTCAGAAACTCAAAAGAAATTGCGGGATTTACAATCCATAACTACATGATTTACAGCGCCGAAACCAATGGAGCGACTGCGGGTGTTGCCCTACGGCCTTCGCGCACGCCCCGAGGCACCCCTCGGGGCTCCAATCACATGGAATTAGATGGAAGTGATAGCCAGACCGTCACATTGGCATATTGGCGACGCGGCCGGGCTTGCTGAAAGCACGCGCCTCTGTCGGAGCGCGTCGGACCCCATTTCGGGACACCGAGCTCGTCCGCTGGATTCCTCGGTTGCCAACCTTGCCTATTCAGAGAGGGATACTTTGCGCCATAGGTGGAGAAGGTTGGATCCCAGTACCTCTCCCTCCGCCAATGCACCCTGCCCCAACATTCTCTGCTTACATTTGCCGGTGCACGGATCCCGCACAACTGCGGGCTTTTCAAAAAAAAGCTGGCAGCCGCACCGCCGGCTATTCCCCGTTGAATGAGCGCTCTCTCGGCCGATATTCTCCGAACCTGGCAACCTCGCTCTTTTGGTTCACAGATTTCGATACCAATAGTCTCAACAGGTTACCGGTTTCGTGATCGTGCGAAGTTGGGCGGATCGCTCGCTAGGCGAATGCAATTGAGTCCAACCTGCATGACGCGAACTGACCGCCAGTAGCGGCCGTCAGAGCGAGTGGCATTAAAAGACCGAAATTGGGCCGCAAGTAGTAGGTCTGCTTTTGGTCTGGCAAGAACGATAGCGGACATTCAACTTCCAATGTCCAGTGTCGTGAGTTGACCCGGCGGGTACTCCGGCAGCCCCGCTTTGTGGAAGCCGTCTGCCAGATGGGCCGATCTTCGGGGCGCACCAAATGACTGTTTCAGCCCGAGATCGTCAAAGCCGGCTCGAGCTTGCGGTTTACCTGGTCGTGGATGCTGCGCGACACATAGATCGCGCCTGGCTTGGCGAGGCCTTCTAACCGGGCCGCGATGTTGACGCCATTACTGTAAACATCGCTGCCCTCGATGACGATGTCGCCGAGATTGATCCCGATATGCAGAACGATGCGGCGTGTTGTGGGCAGCGCGGAATTCGCGTCTGCCATCCTTCGCTGCAGTTCAATGGCCGCGGTCACCGCATTTACTGCGCTGGCAAACTCCATCAGAACACCGTCGCCCATCACCTTTACTTCAGGCCACGAGTGCACCGAGATGGCGCCGACTGGACAGTTCCAAAGCGCTAGCTTCAACGTTGATCTTGCAAGCTTGGTCAGAAAGGCACGGACAAGCCGCGCCTTTCGGTTGCAAAGGAACGGCAGTCAGCTCGCCGCGACGAACTTGTAGGCAGTTCCGTCCTTTTCCGCGAAGCCGACGCCCGGATAGTTCCAGTGATAGCCGAGCAGCTTGGTCTTGTCGGCGGCTGCGCCGTCGAGCAGCGTCTTGCGGGTCTTGATCGCGGTGTCGTGGTCGGCATCGAAGCCGAATTTCCAGTCAGGCTTCTCGAACGAGACGATCTGGTTGGTCGTCGCGTCGCCGGCGATGATCAGACCCTCCCCTCCGGCAAGCCGCAGCGAGATATGGCCGGGCGTATGGCCGGGCGTGTCGATGACGGTGAGGCCTGTCACGATGTCCTGCCCGCCCTTGACCATCGTCACCTTGTCTCTCACAGCGGCAAAGTCGCGCTGCGCGCCCTTGACGAAGTCGCCCATCTCGGCCGGCATTTTCGAAAGGAGATTCGGATCGGTCCAGAAATTCCACTCGGCCTCGCCAACATAATATGCCGCGTTCGGGAAGAGCAGCTCGGCGTCGGCTTTGAGCGTGCCCGAGATGTGATCGAGATGGCCGTGTGTGAAGACGACCTTGGTGATCGACGCCGGATCGATGCCGGCCGCAGTCAGGTTTTCGGCGAGCTTTCCGGTTGTCTCCGGCATAAATTTTCCACCGGAACCGATGTCGATGAGGATCAGGTCGGTCCCGATCTTGAGGACCGGGAGGTTCATGGACATCCGGGCACCGTCCGCCGGGTATCCGAGCCGCTTGGCGATCTCGGCGAGTTGTTCTGTCGACGCGTCGGTCGCGATGATGTTGAGCGGCAGCGTGAACTGGCCGTCGCTGACTACGGTGACCTGCGCGTCGCCCTGCGTGAAGCTGTGCGGCGCCGCCAGCGCCAGCGCCTTCCACGGCATCAGCGGCACGGCCGCGAGTGCCGCACTTCCCGCAAGGAAGAGGCGGCGATTCAGCAGATGAAGCACTTCCTGGGTGTCGATGGCTGTCATGGCTAAGCTCCCTGCTTGGCCCCCCGCATCAACGTCTACGAAGGCAACGCTATTCCCGTTTGACGACCGCGTGAATTCACCATCTGTTGAGCGGTGGTAGCTCGTGTAGGTATTTCCGTCCGTTGTGTGCTTCTGCCTGTTCTATGGTGTTTCGGTGGGTCGTAACGGCGTAGCAGCTCACGCGGCGTAGTCTTCATCGACGTAATCACTTCGACAAGCTTCTCGCGCGACGGCGGCGTCTTCAGCTTTCGATCACTTCTGGCTCTTCGCCGGATTGGCGGATCATGGCAAGTGTGTTGCAGGAC
The DNA here is from genome assembly GCF_055811635.1 of Mesorhizobium sp. WSM4806. Classification (NCBI taxonomy): domain Bacteria; kingdom Pseudomonadati; phylum Pseudomonadota; class Alphaproteobacteria; order Hyphomicrobiales; family Phyllobacteriaceae; genus Mesorhizobium; species Mesorhizobium sp. WSM4806. The sequence continues at coordinate 96,911 of NZ_JBVVQZ010000002.1, forward strand.
GTGCCGTATTCAGCATTGTGATAGATCGTTATCGTCATTCTGCAACTTTCATCTGGCGCAAAGCGGTCATCGTCCTGCCTGGACTGCGCCACGACAGCCAGAGTCGAGAAAGTACTCGCGTCCAGTCTGCGTGTGCGACCGTCAGCGAGCAGCTGACGGGGATCGTGGAACTGCCTTCCGCGCCGCTCGTTTCTTGTCCGAACCGAAGTGGGAGTGTCCAATTGTCGACACGTTTGTTGAGCAGGCGCCTGTTCATCGGGACGGATTTGGCGGGTGCGATCATTTCCGCTGCGTCGATGGGGCGCTTAGTGTCGGCGCAGGAGGCGCGCGTGGGAAATAGAGTAACCTCGAAAGACGGGACTCGCATCGCCTTCGATCGGTCGGGCGACGGACCGGCGCTCATCCTGGTCGGCGGCGCTCTAAGCGATCGATCGGGGTGGGCGCCACTGGCAAAGCTCTTGGCGCCACGCTTCACGGTGTTCAGTTACGATCGCCGGGGCAGAGGCGATAGTGAAGACACGCCGCCATATTCGGTCGAGCGCGAGATCGAAGATCTCACGGCCCTCATTGACGAAGCAGGTGGAGCGGCGTTTGTCCACGGCCAGTCTTCTGGCGCGGTCCTGGCTCTGGAGGCCACGGTCAAGTTCCCCGCTATAGTCCGAAAGCTCTCTCTGTACGAGCCACCGTTTATTATCGACGACAGCCGCCCGCCTCCGCCTGAGAATTTTGTCGGGCAGATCAACGAACTCGTGGCGGCTAATCGCCGAGGTGACGCCGTAGAGTACTGGATGACCGAAGTGGTGCGTGCGCCTGCCGAAGCCGTCGCTGAGATGCGAAGGGCGCCAACATGGCCCGCGCTCGAAGCAGTGGCGCATACTTTGCCCTACGATATCGCCGTCCTGGGAGACAACATGGCCGGCGACCCGCTGCCGCGTGCTCAGTGGACTGCTGCCACCGCACCGACGCTCGTGATGGACGGTGGGGCCAGCCCTGGATGGATACGCAATTCGGCTCGAGCGCTAGCGGATGTCCTGCCCAATGCGCAGCACCACACGCTGGAAGGTCAGACTCACAATGCCGCGCCAGAAGTCCTCGGCCCGGAAATAAAACGATTCTTTGTCGGTTGAAGCGGCCGATGTAAAAGCCGCCAGCGATCCCGCGAATTCGAAAATCAGGCAAATCGAAGGGCCGCGTCGGAGCTGCGTCTGATGCTTGGTAGCCTCACCGGCCCAGCCTTCAGAAGGAGCGCAGCGTGGCTAACGACCGCTTCTGGCGGATTGTGTTGAAAAAGTCCGGCTGGCGTGAAACGCAAGCGGCATCGGCGCATGGCGGAGAAGAAGCGTTCCTTCTTTTTCTGGCAAATGCCCTCCAAGGCTCTCAGCGCCATCCACTGAAAGATGAAACTTCTACACCCGGACCAGCCGGGCTGGTGCAAAGTATTGCGGCGGATTTTTCAACATAATCGGTGGAGAGCGGACGATTCCTTTATACTCCCCGTTTAGGAAACGGACGTCCGTCCCGACGGAGTGACTGCTCGATTCAGATGTCCGGATCATCGAGAATGCGAGAGATCGTGCTGCGCCCAAGCGCACTCATGGCGGGGTTGGTGCGATGATAGTACCAGACGAGACCCATTGCCTGCTGGAATGCCCAAGCAGCACCACGCTTCCACGAAAGATCTTCAACTTGAAGGCCGTATCCAAAGGCCGCCCTTCGCTCGCGGTCTAGAAGATGCCACGCGACTACCAAATCTAGCGACGGGTCGGCTGGTCCGAAACTGCCGCCATCAAGTACTCCGACAAGACGCTCGCCCTGCACGAGAAGGTTTGCTGGGATAAGGTCCCTATGACTCATCACGTCAGGCCCAGCGGATGGCAACTCCCGTAAGCGAGCCCACAAATCGCGCAGTCGAGCCACATCAAGAAGGCCCTCGCTGTTTTCAAAGCAAACAATCATCCAATCGTCATGATCGGAGAGATGTCCACCACGTCCTTGCCCGTCGAAGCGTCGGCCCCGTGTGTCCGCGTGGCGCAACGATGCCACGAGGTGTACAAGGTCTAGGGTGAACGCCGTCGATCCACTTAGCCCGTGCGGCGTGGCAACCTCGCCTTCGATCCACGTTTGCAATGCCCATGGCATTGGATAGTGAGGACCTGGCTCGCCGAGCCCAATCGGTTGAGGCGTCGGAAATAAGCAATGCTCCCCAATCTCGACCATAGCAGCGGCCTCTGACCGAAGCATATCGGCGCATTCGGTCGGATTCATCGCCCGCAGTGGGAACCGCGCAGTGCTCTTCGAGCCAATGCGGAAGATGGCATTAACGGTTCCCGACGATGCAACTGAGGTGATGTCCTCATGACGATACTGGGGAAACTGATCGCGGATCATCTGGCGGGCAATATCGATGTCGATATCCACCTGATTGGCATGCATCATGAGTTCTCGTCCTGCTAGCTCGGCATGAAGGGCAAATAGTTTGTTCGTTGTAGCGATTGGATGGCAATGTCCGCTTTTGGTGAATGGACGGGACCGTTGCGATGACCGCCATGCGGCGCGTTGCTGACCGTCAGTGTTGGGCCGTTGGCGCACTTGCGGCTTAGAGGCTCGGAATGTCAGAAGCGGACCTTCAGTCGGGCTGCGTGCATCGACGTGAACTGACCCAAGGCAGTCATTTCGCATGTCCACGAGGATAGCCTGTTATTGAATAGGAAAGCCGACATTAATGTCCTCAGCCTGGTTTGGGCTCTCCGATCAACGCGCCGCGAGTCTCTGTCCGTGAGGGCGTTCCGCATGCCTAGATGCCGCAAGGCGGACGGGCGGGCCGTTCCCCAACTAGACGGCGACTTGTCGCGCACCTTGGAGCTTTGTGATATCCTAACTGCCGGCGCGCAAACGAGCCAATCATGTGCGTGTCGGAGGGCATACCGATGGCCAGATGGCTAGTCGCGGCATTGACCCTATTGGCGCTCGAAGCGGCGTCTCCAGCACAAGCTGATGACTGGAGCGACTGCGGCAGCCGCAACGATGCGGACTTGGTGATCCAGGCTTGCACCAGAATTGTTGCGGTGACCGGCGCGAATGCAGACCGGGTCGCCCCAGCCTTTCTCTACCGCGGCAATGCTTATCTAGACAAGGGTGACCTAGATAAGGCCATTGCTGACTACGACAAGGCAATCGAGCTGAAGCCGCACTCTGCCGAAGCCTTCTATAACCGTGGAGATGTCTATCTACGAAAAAGAGATTTCAACCGCGCACTCGCTAACCTCGACAAGGCCATCGCGTTGAAGCCGGACTTTGTTGAAGCCTTCTATGTTCGGGGCTCTGCCTATCGAGAAATGGGTGAACCAGACAAGGCGATGGCCGACTGCAACAAGGCCATCGAGTTGAAGCCGCGGTTCGCCCAAGCCTTCTACTGCCGTGCCAACACGTATCTAGACAGGGGTGACCTGAACAAGGCCGTTGCAGACTACGACAAGGCCATCGCGTTGAAGCCCGACTATGCTGGAGCATTCATCAATCGCGGCTCGGCCTTTCTACTCAGGGGTTACCTGAGTAAGGCCATAGCGGATTTCGACAAGGGCATCGCGTTGAAGCCACAGTTTCCCGAGCCCTTCGACATCTACTATTGGCGTGGCAATGCTTATCTAGCCAAGGGTGAGCTGAACAAGGCCATAGCCGATTTCGACAAGGCCATCGAGCTGAAGCCGCACTTTGCTGAAGCATTCAATGACCGCGGGGTTGCCTATCAAGCCAAGGGCGAAAAAGCAAAGGCCAAAGCCGACTATGACCGGGCGATCCAACTCAAACCGGGCTTTGCTGCAGCCCTCACGAACCGCGCCAACCTTCCGCCCCGCTAGGGCTTGCCTTCGATTTCTTAGGCGGAAGGTCTGCATCGGGTTGGGGATGCGACGTTCGCATTTGCCGTCCGCGAAGGCCCGGAAATGACGCGACTACGATGTCCAGGGTGGTCGCCGGCAACGTCTGCTATCGGCAACAGCAAAGATCACCTCAACGGCCGACATTAGGCGCATTGCTGCTCGAGAGCATAGTGGGGCCGGCAGCCGACTGGCAGCTTTGGGCAGACATCGGGGGACCCGATGGAAATTGTGTCGTTGACGCTGAGTGCCAGATAGGCCCACGACGGTCCCAATAGGCAACAGGACTGCGTGACGGGCGGGACCCCAGCAAACGGGCCTAGTCTCGACGGCAATCGCCACCGCTGTTAGGGAAGCCTAAGGCCTAGCCGCGATATAACTTTTCAATGCTAAAGCGCGCCCGCACATACCGTCCCGGACTGTTCGCCCGACTGTTCTCCGGCGAGAACTGGAAACTGACGCCCGGTCGGAATTCGGCAGCCGGTATCACCCTGGTGTCTGGCAGCGAGACCGAGCTGGAATGCTTGGACGTCGTATCTGTCCAAACCGCCAAAGGCCTCCTGTGGCACGCCGTTGAAATCTGCTCGAGGACCAGGCTTGATCGGTTATCGGGCCTCAGCGGCAGCGCCGCAGACGAACTCGCGGCCGACATCGCGGCGTTCGTCAACGAATATCTGAGCGAAGTGATCCGTTCCGAAACTGACCAACTGCGCGAGATCGACGCGAGACTCGGCGCGGTCGTGACGGACAACCGCCGATACTTGGCGTACTCGGACCTCGGCAACGCAATAGCCGGCGTGCCGGGAAAGGTGGCAACGGCCCTCTCGCACCCCATGTTCGATCCAGGGCAGATGGCACAGACGCTCGAGGCCGTTTTGCCGGCCTCCTACGCCTTCCTCACCGATCCGAACGTGCGCGATCGTTATAACGAGCGGTTCATCGCCTCCGAACTGGCCGCTTTTGCGGCGTTCTTCGACAACCTGGACGGTCGGTCGCTGTCAGGGCAGCAGCGCGAGGCTTGTATTCGTCTCGAGGACAATAACTTGCTCATCGCATCGGCGGGATCGGGCAAGTCCGCCACTATGGTGGGCAAAGTCGCATATGTGCTCGAAAAGAAGTTGGCACGCCCTGACGAAATGCTGGTCTTGGCCTTCAACAAGAGCGCGGCGGACGAGCTCAGGGAGCGCATCGCCAGGCAGTTGAAGGTCGAACCCGACAAACTTGAATGTCGCGTGACAACCTTCCACGCGTTAGGCCGCGGCATCATCCAGGAGGTCGACGGGCGGCCACCCCAGCTTGCCAACTGGGTCGAACATCCCGCGGGGGAAGCCAAGGCGATTGAGGAGATCATCGTTGAACTAGCCAGTTCCGACAGGGAGTTTATGCAGCTTTGGGTTGATCTCCTGGTCGTGCATCCCAAGGCCGATATCCCCCGGGAAACGTTCGACAGTGAGGTTGACTACCAACGATACATTACGGAGCGGCGGACCAGGGGTAAGGCGACGATCGGCTCGCTGGCCGGAATTTACGTCAAATCGTTGCAGGAACAGTCGATCGCGAACTGGCTTTGGTTGAACTCGGTCGCGTTCGAATACGAACGACAGGTCGAGGTGCAGGATGCGGAAGGCGCCGTCCGCCATATTCATCCCGACTTTTACTATTCGGCGACCGGTACCGTGCACGAGCATTTCGCGCTCGACGCAAACGGCGTCTCACCATTCAAGGACTATGTCGACCACGCCGAAGCAAAGCGGCGGGACTATCAGGTCGGGCAGATCGATTTCTTCGAGACGCGATCGGCCCAGGCCGCGGACGGCACGATTTCCGAGGTCATGCGCGAGGAACTAGAGCGGCGCGGGATACAGCTCGTGGCGAAGCAGTATAGCGATATTGCGAAGGCGCTGGAGCCAGTGGTGGTCAAGCACTACCACCAGCTCATAGGCACCTGCATCAAGCACATCCGGGCGAGTCATCTAACCCTCGATATGCTGCTACAGCGTGCGCAGTCGCTCCACGATAAGGAACGCGCGCGGATATTTTCGCGCGTCGTTTACAGGATCGCCCAGGCCTATTCCGAAAAGCTCGTGGATGCCGGACGGATCGATTTCGATTCCATGATCGCCGACGCGACGCAGCTGGTTGAGACGAAACGATACACCAGTCCGTACTCGCTGATCCTCGTGGACGAATTCCAGGACATATCTGGACCCAGGGGTAAACTCATTAAGTCGCTGCGAGACCAGAAGCCGTTCTCCAAACTCTTCGCCGTGGGCGACGACTGGCAGTCTATCTACCGTTTTGCCGGCTCGGATGTGACCCTCTTCACAAGGTTCGACGCGAACTTCGGGACAAGTTGGCAAGGCCGGCTCGAGCAAACCTACCGCTGCAACCAGCTGATCGCGGAGACGGCGGCGGGTTTCGTTCAACGGAACCCAGACCAGCTCAGGAAGTCGGTGCGGTCTATACGGCCCGCTATACCCAAATCGATCCGCGTCATCCCGATCGAGGGCGCAAAGGAGAGGCCGCACTTTGGCGCAGCCTGCCTGCGGCTGTTATCCCGGCTGGATGTGTTCCTGGGAAGCATCGTGGAGCAGTGGCGCGGCACGGCAAGGCAGAAGCTTAGAGTACTCGTTCTCTGGCGCTACAACCATCTCGATCCGTTCGCCGGCCGTATGCCGGCATTCGAGCATATCGAGGTTTCGGCGCTTTCCTTCCACCGCTCGAAGGGCCTCGAAGCGGACTACACGATCCTGCTCGACATCAGCGAGGGCGACTATGGTGTTCCGAGCCGTGTCGAAGACGACGAGCTGCTGAACCTAGTGATTCCGAATCCCGAGACCTTCGCGTACGCAGAGGAACGACGCCTGTTCTACGTCGCCTTGACCCGGGCCAGCCGCGGCGTCTTCATGCTGGCCGACAGTGCCCGGCCCTCGCGCTACATCCAAGAGCTCTGCGAGGTCGCGGGTGAGGAGATTCGCTTCGAGACCATCGACGGCCAAGCGCTACAGCAATGCCCGGCCTGCCGAGTTGGTCAGTTGGTCCAAAGGAAAACGAAGACCGGGCGCTCGTTCGTCGGCTGCAGCCAGTATCCAAACTGCAGGCACGTAGTGTTCTCCGGCAAGCAAAAGCAAAACAGATCGCGAGCGGCGCGGCGACCTACAGTTCAGTAGTGCTGGGCGCAGCAGACACAGCGCCCGCCGCGTCTTAATCTCAGGTCAGTGCATCTCCAAGCAGGGAGCGGCCAACGTCCGTTTTCAGGCAACGTCAAAGTCACTTCCTACCGCCGATTCGCGGCGTTTGCCGCCCGGCGGCCATTGGTGCCGAAAGCGCCCCGTCAACTTGCGGAATGATGTGGCTTAGGAAGCGGCCGTTCCACACTGGCCTCATCGACGTCGTCGGCGTTGCCCAGCCGCGGCGCACCGGAGCCGCTGTCGCCAGCCACTTTGATGTCCCGATAGTCAACCAAGTCTGCGATAAAATTCGCCTATCGAGTCGTGGCCAACACCGCTTATGTTCGTCGCCGGAGACCCAATGGTATTTCGATTCGTACATACGGCCGACATTCATCTCGACTCGCCGCTGCGTTCGCTGGCGGGGGGTAGATGTGGGTCCCACAAGCCACCCCCCGCCCCGCCGCCCACAAACCGCCGGGGCGGCCCTCGCCAGTGCGCTTGGCCGTCGCTGTTACTTTGTGCCAATTTAGCAACGGCAACTCTGCCGGCGGCAAGGAGGCGACATGGCGACGCCCGCCAGCGCCCAGTAAGCTGTCGCCCATGCGATTGTCGCCCCGAAGGGACGCGGACATTAACGACGCGGGGAGTCCTGCTTCACGACTAAGCGCGAGCGCCTCAGCATTAACTCAGAAATGGCGAGATGTGGGCGCTTCTTGCGATTTTGCTCGAAGCGAAGAAGCCGCCGCACTCGTCCTTTTTCGTGCAAACCTCACACTCAGCAACATATTCATTCTTCCAGTCGCTGATCGACTGCTTTGCGAAGGCATGGATCGATCCGTCAAGGACACAGAGCTGATGGTTGTAGACCGAGACGTTCATTCGAGCCGCGGCGAGATAGCGGACCGCGTTCCTCAACTCCGACCTGTAGTCATGCGGGTCGATCCACAGACTGTCCATGTTCGCCCGCGTAAAGCCGGTTATCTCTAGCCCCATGAAGGTGACGTGGTCGACAAAGGTCAGGTTCCGGAAGATGAACTCCGACAGATCAGTCAGCCCCTTATAGGTCTGCTTGTGCACCACAACTCGGATCTCGACTTCTTGGCCGAGTGACTTGAGATTCATGATCCCGGCAACGGTCTCGTCGAAGGCCCCCTTCGACTGCACGACATAGTCGTGAACCTCCGGATCGGCGGCGTAGAGCGGAATCCCGACTGAGAGGGCGCCGTGACCGATCTGAGCGTAACGGCGGGCGAATGCCGTGTCGCTGAAGCTTCGGCCATTCGAAAGGATATGAACCGGCGTATTTGGCAGGTGATCTCTGGCCTTCGACAGGATATGGAAGAACGGTTCCCCGATCATGGTCGGTTCGCCGCCCGTGATGCCGAGAAACGGCGTGTCAGTCGGCAGAAGCGGGATAGCCTCGCAGATCTCATCCGCTAGCCAGGCGTCATCGACGTCTTTTGGCGGCTGTGAACACATCAGACAGTAGTGGTTGCAGCGTTCGGTCGTGAGAAAATAGTTGGCATTGGCCGACGCTCGAAACAGGACCCGGACCGCCTTTCGACCCGGAACGAATCGGATGACGTCGCCCCTGGCGAGGTACTCGAAGTGGTTGGGCAGCACTATGAACTTACCGCTCGTCCGCGCTGCTTCGACGTCAGCCCTGAAGCGTTCGAACGTGACCACCCATTCGTAGTTCGGGCTGACAGGGCCGCCGCGAAAAAGATATGCGTCGTGTTGGCGATCGCTGGCGTCGACAACTGAGTCGGTCGAGAGGCGCAGCAGAGCCTTTGGCGAGCCGCCGTCCACGTTGGTCCAGGTCGCAAATCCGCTAAGGGCGAGCATCGCTAACGCGTCCAGCCCATAAAAAGTTCGCGGATCGACGGATCCTCTTCCATCAGCCCGATCAGCCGCTTGAAGATCGCCATGTTGCGGTAGCAGAAGGATGACCGCGTCTTTAGGCCCACAAAGTCGCCCTGTGTCGCCTTGTGGAACACCGGCTCGGAGCCGCAAAAAGGTTCGAACGCGCATTCCGAGCACATGGGCGCCGAACCGGCGAAAGACTGTTCGATCGGATCGAGCAGCGCGTCGGACGTGAATATCTCGGCATAGGTGTTTCGATGCACATTGCCGAGGCGGAAGCTCTTGTCGCCCATCTCAGCCAACATCCGCGCCTCGTCCGACGCGTAGACGTCGCCGTCGTAATTGTAGACGACCGCAGAGATCCCAATCCCCGCCGGACTCATGAGGTCGACGTAGCCCGGCTCGAAAGGGGTGAGCATCTTGGTTAGGATGGTCGAGGCATAAAATTCTACGAACGGCGTCCCCTTGCGATTGAGCTCGATAATGTATTCGAGGCCGTCAAAGTAAAAATCGACCCAGCTCTCGGTGTCGTAGGACGCATACCACTTGGTCTTCACAGCGAAGCCGTAGGGAGATAGCGGGCGAAGGAATATACCGGGGAACTGCATCCTCACGTATTCGTCTACGATCTCGCGACCCATGCCGAGGCTGGCTTTGGTCGTCGTCATCAATGCGCTGACGCGCTCGTGGCCGAGCACCGCCCGGGCCCGGTGGATCCCCTCGACGGCGAGTTCGTAACTATTCTTGCCCGGCCTCGGCCGATTTGCGTTGTGAAGTATGGCGGGACCATCCAACGAAGTCGAAATAAGTATATCGTGTCGTTTGCAGTACGCTAATATCTCGTCCGTGATCACCGCCAGATTTGTAGTTATTACGAACTGCAGCGACCTCTTCTCGACTTCATTAATCAACTCGGCCTTTTCCACGACGAATCTGATCAGTTCGAAATTAAGCAACGGCTCGCCGCCCTGGAACTCGATCTTGATCGCTGGGCTCGGAGACTGGAAGATGAGCCCAAGCGCCTTGTCCGCCGTCAATTCGGTCATGTCGAAGGCCGAGCGGTCTTCGCTCTGCCTGGACACTTGGCAGTAGGGGCAGGAATGCTCGCACCTTAGCGACATGACCATGATATGCAACGCGGTGAAGTTCGCCAGGCGCATTGCTTTGGTGCGAACCTTCGTCGCCAGCATGACTGGTCCAATGGTCGATGACGAGTCAAACAGGAAATGCTTACTACGCAGCCGGGCGTAGGCAGGATCGGACGGTTTTAACTCGTGCCTGACCAAGGAGGCGACGACCGACCGAGGCTGCACCAAATATTCCCCGGCCTGGTTAGTGATCACGTATCGCTCGTCGTCGAACGGCGAAAAGCGGAACGGCGCCAGCTGATAGCGGCCGCCCTCAGTTGTCTGGAACTCCGACAGCGGCGAGAATTTAGTCAACGGATTGCAGACCCGAGCGAGAGAATGCCAGTGCGAGAATGGTGTTGCGGAGCGTGGCTGTCTCGGCGGCAACAACCAACCGCAGGTCCTGATCCAGCACCTCCAGCCGCAATCCCTCCACGGCCTTCGCAGCCTGTTCCCGAGTGACGGGCTTGGTGAAGTGGAGGACACAGACGACGTTCCCGGCCTCCGTCGAAATGTCGACGGAGGCTTTGGCCGTCATCCGGTATGCTGCCCGCTTGATGCAGTCCAGAGAAAAGACTGACAGATCAAACGACTCAGTCGCGGACGCAACAAGTTCGGGGTGCTCTGCTTGCATGAACTTAGCAGTACGAATATCCGGAGCAGTGTGATCCGTGGCTGGAATGGCTGGAATGGCTTGTGTGATAGGCCATCTGAATCTCTCGGCCCTGCGAGCGATCCAGGACCACTCCAAAGCCGTCAGCATCAATGAGTCTGTTGTTGTCCGCACGTGGCTCGACTTGAGATGCAGTCGCAACAGCCAGGGCCGGCTGCAGCTGAGTGCCCATTAATATTGTCGCCGACAGAGCGACTGGTGAAAGAAAACTGCGTTTTGACATTGAACCCCTCCTATAGCATGACAGACGCAAGAGGCACCGGAACTAAGCTGTCCCGCCTCATTGCACTTTTTGGTTCTCGGAGAGCCCCCCATAGGCCTCACAATTCTGATATCTCAGATACTTCCCAAATACAACTACGTTGACAGTCGATGCTCAACAAACACGATAAGTTTGAAGTTCATTCGTTAACGAGTTGTTGGCGCGGCTCCAATCAGAACCTTGTGCATCACACGTGCCGCGCCCTTGCTGGGTTTGGAGCGCTGTGCTGTTTTCATCAATCGCACGCCACGCCGTCGTCGCGATCCAGCCCACAGATCGCCGCCGTTCAGCACGAATCCGCCCGGCTTGTAAGCCGCGCGAGGTTTCGCTCCTCGGCATCGGCCTGCCGCTCAGCTCGTATCCTGTTCGCGGTCGTGGTCTTGGCGCGCGAGCGCGGCAGCGATCTCAAGCGTCCTGACGGCCATGCTCACGTCGGCTTTCTTCAGCTCAACAACGGCGACATCAGCGCCGTTGCCGCTGCCACTGTGGATGCCATGCGCAACGCGTCGGCCAACTCTGGCTAGGCCGACCAGAAGGCCGACGCGCGCGAGCTCGCCCGCGCGCTGCACGACTTCAACCTAGGGCATCGAGCAAAGCTCTGCGATGGTCATTCATCGTCGGTCTCCTCATGTTCGATTAGGGGCGCCCAGGCCTTCCCGGCCTAGGCCTTCCCGGACGGTGGCGAGTAGGGCTAGAGCGAGGGCGCGGACGTCGGTCTGCGTATCGATCTGGCCAGAGATTTCCGTGCGCTGCGTGTCGGTCCAGTTCTCGCGTTGACGGTTCTTGAGCCAGAAGATCATGGCCGTGGTGTCGGGCGGCACATGCTCGATCGTTGGGACGCGCTCCACTTTGCCGTCGACGACAAGGATCTTTTCGCTCTCGTAGGAGTAGCCGCGCGCCTTGTGATACAACGAAGCCTCGACGAGACCGTCGGCAATGTCCTTGCCCGAGCGCAAGGCCGCCGCGAATTCGGGGTGGCGGCGCTTCCAGTTGCTGATCGTCGGCGTGGGAACGCCAAAATGCTGCGCTACCTCGAAGTCAGTGGCGCCGCTAAGCCCGAGCTCGCGCGCTTCGGTCATGATCTCGAGCCAGTGCTCGCCTAGCGGATCACCGCGTTTCCGCTGTCGCTTAGGGATCAAGCCGTAACCGGGCACCTCCGGTAGACCGTTCTGCGGCTTCCGTCGCCTATCGGCAGCGGGTATCCCAGCCATTTTTCAGATCCTTTCTACGAGATAACCGGCTATGGTGCCGTTTGGCCGATTGGCGGGCTGCGCGCGAATGCGGGGCGTGCCCAGCCCCAACTCCTGGAGCAGGCGTCGGAGCGTGTTGGTGGACGTGTTGTAGGTTGCGACATCGATCTGACGGCCGCGGGCCAGATCGCTTTCATGCTCACACCAAACCGACAGCGTAGCCGCGCGGCGGCATAGCATCGCCTGGGCGTCGGTGGGGGTGCCGCCGATCGCGGCGATCAGCTGGGCGAGCACGTCACGGTAGCGCCTTGCCAAGGCAGATCGACCATCGATCCGGTCGAGGAAAAGCTGGGCGCCCGTGGTCACGCGAAATTGAGCCTCTGGCTTCGTAACTGTCGGCTGGTGCTGTGCTGCCAGGGCGCTTGAGGCGGGCATGGTTTAAAGCTCCAAAATCATTCCCGAGACGGGTTCGAAACATGCGCTTTGTTGCCACAGCGTTGCCACAACTGAAATTGCTAAACCTATATCTAGCTCAAAGTCTTACATTTCAAGGGTTCCACGTGAATGTCAAAAACGGTATGCAACCGGTTATTCTAGGTTTTCGAGGCGGAGGGTCGCTCCGCCTGGGGACTTTGCACGACTGGAAGCCCCGGAAATGTTTTCTGCTGAAGCGGCAGTTGTTCGAACTTTCACTCTTGCCTTTGGGTGGTCTCATCGGTCGGACTGCAGCGGTAACAAGCACATCCTATGGCCCATGAGGGCCAGCACGGCGGTAACGCCAAGGAGGAGGCACCACATGGCGACCCTGACCGAAAAGACGCTGACCAGCCTGGCGAGTGAATTTCACCTGTCTCCTGGCAAACACTCCTCTCCCAACGAGGGCATGTGTGCCATGGAATTGGTGGCCTTCCTCGATGGTGGCCCGCACACAGATCGACCGCGGTGTACCTGCGAACTCGTCAGCGCTTTCGTGCGCAGCGTCAACGACAACATGCCGGACGATGTCCGGCACAAGCTGCTGCCCTATCTGCCGCGTCTGATCGGCACCGTTGCCAATCACCACGAGCAGGAGCAGGAGCGGCATGATTACTTCGCCTGGCAGACAATCCGCGTTTTCGCCCCGGCCGCACTCCGTGCCCAGGGCTATCGACGATTTGCGCGGGTACTGCAGAACGCAGAGACGTTGCGGAGCGCTCGGGCCATTGCGGACACCGTGCGGCGTGGGGTCGCCAGGAAGGAAACGGATGATACGCTCACACCCGCAGCGCTCGCGGTCCACCATGCCGGGAGTGCGGCGGGCGCCGCCATGTGGTTCGCCAATCATCAAGACGATCTCCTGAAGGGAGCAAGTTCGATCACGCCCTACACGACATGCGCGGAGGCTGCGGCGAGCGCAGCCTTCCAGGCGCACCGGGCGGGCTCGGCTGACGTATGGGACCGGGCGTTGGACGCGCTCGAAGGCGTGCTGTCGATCGGTTCAACCGAAAGGGGATCGGCTATGGTTGCGGGGTCTGCAGTCGGCGCTCTTTGAAGGGGTCTTCTCCGCGTCACCATTCGGAACGCGGGTCGTCGAGAGGCACCGGCTCGCCGTCGCCACCCTGCCACCCTTGCGGCTCTTCGGGTTCAGCCGGCGCCTGGCGCACGGCGCGGCGCTCGGAAAGGCGGCTGGCGGGGCTGCCAGGCGCGTCAGGTGGGGCGGGAGTACCGGAGAGCGGCGGCGCAGCGGACGCTAGCAGCTGCTTCAGTTCTAGGGCTGCCTCGCGGAACGCTGCCTCGCCGGCTGCCTTGGCGGCGGCAAGGCGGTCGCGCTCTCCCTGCGCGTCAGCCGCTCGTTCCAGCTGCCAAGGGGTCTGACCCGCCGCGCGTAGAGCACGGCCGCGATCTAACGCGGCCTTGAAGTCGGGGTATTCTAGCCGCCAGCGGCTCAGCGTACGGACGGTGCAGTTAACCTGATCAGCGATTTCACTGAGAGATCCGCCCTGCTCGGCGAGCTCCGTGGCCGCGGCCAAGCGGGACGCTGTCAGGTGGGGCTTCCGCTTCTTTAGGGGCTGTCGCATATGTATAGACAAATTTTACGTTTCAGATCTGGCGATTGCGGTTCCCAAGCAGCTCTACCACTTCGGCCCAAAGCCGTTCGAGCTCCGCGCGCTGGCGAGCTTCTGCGGGATCGGGAGCTGGCTTGACGGGGCCGGCTGGTGCCGGAGCAGAGATCTCACTTCGTCGAACAGCCTCTGTAGCTCATCATCATTTTTTGGCGTGGCCATCTTGTCAGTCTCCTTCAAGCGCCCGTGGCGGTGGCGGCGGCTGATCGCCATCGTCGAGCGGCGCTTTCGGGGGTTTGCCGCCGGGGGGGGCGCAAGAGCGCGCGGTACTTTCAAGGTTGATGAAGTTGCTCACGACTTGGCGCTCCCTTATAACGTCAGCGGCAGTTTCGCTCGGCCTTGGCCTTAGGCTTTGCAGGCGCCGGGTAGCGCGCGGCTGGCGCGGGTGTGATGCGCGGTTTGACTTCGCCATGCTCGTCTGTGGCGTAAAGACGCTTCCGGCGCCTGAGCTCACGGCGGCGAGCTTCGAAGTCGATGATGCTGTCGTCGGTCATGGCCGTTGCGAACCGGATGGCGTCGATGGCCGCCTTACGCTCTAGCTCTTCGAGTTCTTCGGGTGTCATCTCGTGGCCCTCTTAGGTGGTTTTGGCAGGGGGCGATCGTCGCCGCCGTAGAGCAGGGCGATAACTCAATGCATCACTCAAACCCGCCCCTAAAGACTGAATAGGAAAAAAGGGGGGTGTTCTTTTTTCCCTCACACAAAAGAAACCGAAAATTATGAGGTATTGAGTTATTTTAGGTCTTATGTTTTTGATATACATGCGTTTTTTCCATAACTCAGACGCCATTTTCCTAAGGTACTGCTGAGGTATTGAGTTATTTTCGCTTGCTACGGGCGCTTTGAAAGTCGGCGACGTTGTCTTTTGGGTCATGCGGTTCCGTCGCCTTGCCCTCCGAAAGCACCGCTTCACGCAGCCCCGCCCTCGCCTCCCATTTCTTCCGAAGTTCGTTCGTCCTGGTGTAAACAGGCAGCTTCAGCTTCTCCCCCCTTTGTTCTACCGTGATCAGCCAGTTGACGCGGTTGCGTATCCCGACGCGGAGGAGCTTTCGTTCCGCCATATTCTTGGCGGTGTGCTTCCAGCTGCCGGAAGGGCCGTCGGAGGGGTAGCTCAGGACGTAGGTTTTACGCGCCGTCTCCATCGCATCGATAACCTGCGAGATCGTCATGACCTCATGCTTCATATCGGCGAGCGCATACTCCAGCCCGCGGTCCAGGTCGCTCTTGGACATGTCGGACATGGCTTGCTTGCCCACTGTCATCGGCGGCACTTCGTGCGGCGAGAACTCGAACTCGCTGAACTTCAGCAGCGCGTCCACGAAGGCCGCCACATTGGCCGGGTTGCTCATCCACGCCGATACCTTTTTCCAGAACGCATCGCCGCGCGGCTCGCCGTTGGTGATGACGTAGAACCTGCGGTCGTTCTCAGGGATGGGGAAGGCGTCGGCGTGGTTGGTGGCGATGATGAACGACGCGAACACCATCTCTTTACCAATGAGCCCGTACTTGTGCGCGATGCGGGCCGCGTTGCCCTCGCCGGGGTTGACGAGCTCTTTCAGGCGCTCGTAGGCGTTCACCTTGGCCCTGTACCTGGTGCTGCCGGTTTCCACTTCTGAGCTTTCGTTGACGATGACCATCAAATTGTCAGACAGCCATTCGTTGAAATGCGCCTGTCCGTCTTTCCCCATCAACGTGGCGTGCGATATCTCGCTCACATACTGCGCACCGAATATCCGGCTTACGAACCTGTTGAGCATGCCACGGCCGGTGCCGTAACTGTCCCGCGCCACCATCACCACGCCTGGACCGCGTTCGTAAGGGTGCAGGTACTTGTACGACAGCCACTGCATGAACCAGAACCGCTCTTCATCGTCCGGCACGAGCTGCCTCATGAACTCCAGCCCGATCGCCGCTGAGCCGCCTTCGGCGTCGTGAATGGGTGGGTTGTAGCTGTTGACGAATGTCCTCTCCCCGTCGTCGTACAGCGGTCGCTCTTTGTCGGGGCGCATCTGCACGCCGTCCACCGTATGCAGCGTTTTAGACTTCTTCCACCACGCGACCGGGTTAACCAGCTGCAGCTTCCCGTCGACGAACGCCATGAACGAATGCTTGGCCATCGCCTCTTCGAACGCTTTTAGCGTGACCATCGACAGTGCCGCCCTGCGGTGGATCGGCACGACACGCGCCCCGCTAACCGTCGGATACAGCGCGTATAGGTGCAGCAGCTTCGCGACGACGTCGCGGCCTTCATCATCCGGGTTTATGACAAGGTGCTCGTCGTCTTCCGCGTCTGGCTTCAGCGCGCGCAGCCGCGCCGCCAGCTCGTTTATGTCCGGGATGCTGTCGTCGGCCCCGGCGCTGCCTAGCTCTTTCCTCTTGGCCTTGACCGCATCATCAAGCATGCCAACCGGTATATTCATCTTGGCGGCGCTCGGCTTTCGCTCCGAGCCGTACTCCTCAAGGTCAAGCCCCGCGAGCCGCTCGAGCTCCCGTTCGATCTTCTCTTCGCGGCGCGATTGATTGTTGGTTTCGTCGGTCACTTAACTGTTCCTTGCTGTCTGGCAGCGTCGCGCCGTCGCCATTCCTGTTCGATACGGTCGCGAATGCTTGGCTTCTGCGATAGCTCCAGAAGCTTCCTCGCTATGATGTCGTTGGCCGGCGCCGCCCGGGACGCCCTGAACATGGCCGCGATGTCGGGCCGCTCGCGCCAGCCGGGGCTGGACTTCTCAGCCCAGTAGAACACCGTGCCCGCACCGGCGCCTTGCCCGGACCTGAATGTGTCCCATTTGCTGTGGCAGTTTCCGCCCTCGTAAGTGTCGGATTGCATCGACCACGTATCCCAGAGCGCTAACCCTTCAGCGCTGCCGTCGGTGGCGTGGTAAAGCCCCGCGCCGATCGCGATCCATCGATCGTAGGTCTCCGGGTAGATCGACATGACAGCCATGGCTGCCGCCAGGAGCGGCAGCGGCGCTTGCGGATCGGCCGCCGACCGGCGCACGGCAGACTGCTGCCGAACCACTTTCTTAGCCCAGCCTGCGGCAGTACAGCTGCGGTTGACGTAATCGAGGAGCGCAAACCCGTGATCCTGGGTGATGAGCGACAGGGCCGACTTTGCCGTGTCGACCAGTTCCTGGTCCGGCCAGTAGTAGGGCTTGCCCGTGCCGGGATGGATCGCGTATGCGACGAATTGCTGCCCGTCGCCGAGCAGCTCGACCTTGTGCTCGTTGCCGTCCGGCGAGACGAACGTGTCGGACTTCAGCTTCCTGAAGGGCGTCTCGGTCCTGTAGACGAGCAGCTCTCTCGGCGGTTGCCCGATGCGCGCGATCGTCGGTCCGATGTTGTCGACGCACCAGCCATAGACCTTCTCGATCAGCCATTCTGACGGACTGTCAGCGTCTACGGCAGATGCGGACTTGGTCTTCACCCCGACGCCGTAGCCGCTGAAGATGCGGCGCCCTTGCGGTGTTTCGAGGAGAGCGCCGTAGTCCGTATTCTGCCAACCTTTTGCGGCAGGGTGCTTCGTCCCCGCCTTGATCGGCACCGGATCGTAACCGAGCTCGGCAAGGCGTGGTCCGTGCGTCTGGAAGAAGCCGCTGCTCATAGCCGCACCCTTTTTTCCACCACGTCACGGGCCACATCAGCCAAACGCCGGATATCTTCCGACGCATGGGCCTCAAAGACTTGGCGCGCCAAATCTTCGGATATCTCGGTTTCCGCACTTGCCGGCCAGAGCAGATAGACCCGCAGCCTGATGCCCGGCACGACGTTCCTGATAACGACATGGTACCGATACCCGGGTGGCACCGGCTTAAGGCCTCGTGCCATCGTTTCGTAATCTGAGACTTCCGCCAGGCTCGCCGGACGCAGACGGTGCTGCCGGTGCGGGAAGCGTTCGAAGTAGCGACGATCGGCCTCTGTGATTTCATCGACTTTTGGCGCGTTGCGCAGAAGTGCGCGGCGTTGCGCACGATTTAGCCCGCCCGCGTTGTCGAGCCGGTATGTGATCTTATCGAGCATTCGACTGGCCTATGGTTAGGCCGTCGCGAGGGTCTTGACAGCGAGGATAGGAAAATTTACCTATGAGTTATCAGCCCTCGTCGGTAAACACCCCTTGCCCCGGCCGGTCCTCGCGACTGGCCGGGTTTCGTTTAGGCGGCTCGTCCTTTGAGGAAGCCACCACGGTTGGGCTGCGTGTGCTGTGCCAATTGGTCGTCCTGGCGGCGTGCGGCCCAGGCCTCGAGCCATTCGTCGATCTCCGCTTCGACCCATATGCGCCGGCCCGGCATCCGCTTGGGAAACATGCCCGCCGCTTCCATCCGTCGAAGGTGTTCGGCGCTGTAGGGAATGCCCTTCTCAGGCTTCAGTGCTGCGTGCGGGATGAGTTTCATTTCCGTGCCCCGTGTCGTTGGCGTTGCTGATACGTGGCAGGAAATCAGACGCCGCGCACGGCGTCTTGGAGTGGAATTACGTTTTGGCTTTCCACTCCATCCGACGGTATAGCTCGACGCTCTCTTGGTAGTGTCGAGACCCCCGCCAATCCCGCACAGTGGCCTCGGCGGACTTCTGCGGATTATTATTATCCTTGCTCAGCAGCAGGCCGGTATCGCACAGGTGCTGGGCGACCCTGTATCGCGGCGCTGGAGCGCTCGCGGGATATGTCGCTTCGAACTTGACGGCGGCCCGGTAGGCCTTCTCGCTGGTGGAATGGTAGGGCGGCTTGCTGGCGCCTCTCTTGAGGAAAGCGATCGCGTCGACCAGCCTTGACAACTCATAGGGGACTGGCACCTCAGCGTCGACGTACGCCCCTGTCAGCCATACGACAGCCGCCTTGACTGTCTCTTTCGAGTACCCCTTCACTGGCACCCCGCCCTTTCCTACGAGCGCCTGCCATTGCTGCCACAACCCGCGCGCGTAGGCGTCCAGCACCTCGGGGTCTTCCTCGGGCATAAGCGCGTGCCGCCACAGGAGGCTGTCGTCCGCAACTAGGCGCGCGTCCTTGTCGAAGCGGGGGAGCAGCGCGTCCATTAGGCGCGCGTCCGGATTGGCGTCACGTTGCCCGATACTGGCGGGTTCGGCGCCGGCGACACGATCTCCCGCAGCTTGCGCGACCACTTGTCCAGCGCCTCGCGCATTTCGTCGGCGAATTCGTATTGATCGTATGTGCGTTCAAGGCCCTTCTTGCCGTGGCCGGCGACCATTTCGGCGACATTGCTCGGCACTTTCAACGAGGAAAGCCGGGTCCGCACGGTGCGCTTCAGATCGTGATTGTGGAAATCGACCGCGCCGCTGATCGGCGCGGCGCGCCTCCTCGCCATCGCCTTCAGGATGTTGGCGACGTGCTTGCGCTGGCGCTCCTGCGGCTTGCCAAGCGAAGATGATGGTTTCGTGCCGAACGTGGTCGAGAAGATATGGTCGCCGGTATTCTTGCCGGTGAAGCGCGGCAGGCTTTCCAGCAGCGCGACCGCGTCGTCGCTGAGGTGGACCAGATGCGGCACGTCCGACTTGAAGCGCTCCGGAGGAACGGTCCAGAGCCTTTTGGCAAGGTCGATCTCGCTCCATCGCGCCTCCGCCGCTTCGTTCTTTCGGACGCCGGTCAGCAGTAGGAATCGGAACAGCGGCCCATAGGGATAGGCCAGGCGCCCGGTCGCGCGCCAGAAGGCGACCAGTTCGTCATCAGTCAGGACGCGTAAGCGCGGCTTCTTCTTGCCGGTCAGTTTCTTCGGCTTCACGCTCTCGGCCGGCGAGAATTCAAGTCCGTATTTGTTGCCGGTGCGGGTGTCGCCATCGTCGATCGCCCAATTGAAAAACGCTTTAATATGACCGAGCACGTTCCGCGCATGTGCGCCGGCCGGCGCACGCTCGACAATGGCCTTGACAAGTTCCTTCACGTCAAAGCGCGTGATGTCGCTCACCATCTTGTCTTTCCAGACTGGGATAAGCTCTTTGCGGATTTCGTATTCGGCGACCTCGCCGCGGCGCTGGCCTTTCAGGGTCTTGATGTATTTCTCCACAACGACGCCGAAGGCGTTCTGATTGGCCCTCTCGACCTCCTGGGTGGCGTCCTGGGTGGCCTTCCGCTTCGCTTCCGCTGCCTGCCGCATCTCCTCGCGGGGATCGATGCCATTGCGGATCTTGCCCCGCCACTCGTCGGCCAAGGCGCGCGCCTGCTCCAGTGTCAGGTCGCCGCTTCCGTTGTCCTTGTATTCACCGAAGGCGTGGCGAACCGGATTGCTGCTGCCGGGAAACCGCGTCACCAGGCAAAACGTGCGGCGAAACTCGCCCTTGCCGTTTTCCGGCCCGACGCGGACGATCAGGTTGCGGGTCTGCTCGTCCTTCACATCGTACCACTTGCCGATAGGCTTCAGCGCCTTCACTTCGCGGTCGGTTTTATAGCTGCGCTTTTCCATACCGGTTGTCCTCTCGTGGCAACGCTATGGCAACAAAATTTGGGCGCTACTGCTTGTTGCCATGTGCTGGAATGTTGCACGGCATTGACTTAAATACAAGAGATGGTTGGATTTTATGTGCTACGGCGAACCGGTATGTGCTACGGTGTGCGGGCACAAATCACGGCTGTTAACCGGTTGGTCGCTGGTTCGAATCCGGCCCGGGGAGCCAACATTTTCAAGCACTTAGATACCAATCTGAACTCTGCAATTTCGCAGGCAACTCGCTCTGGGCTACATTCCGGGCTACATCTGAGGCAACAAGTGACTTTCGCGTTTGCTTTCGTCACTCGACGATTGGCGTTCGTCGCAGCTGACCGGCGCTTAAGCGGTGCGCCCGACGCGCATGGCCTTCTAGCTACCAAGCTGTGCAGCCTTGAGACGTCCGACGGTCAAGGTTCATCACTTACGCTGGCGCTGGCGCCAGGTCGGGCCGAAAGCCGTTCGAGGTCAGTGAGTGGATCGAGCGCGTTTTGCGTGGTGCCAACCGGACATTAAATCAGACCTTGTTGGAGATTGCTGCTGCTGCTGAGGAGCAACGTTTGGATAGCCATGCTGCTGGCCACACTTTCGGCTACGCGGGCTTCGTGGACGGGAAACCCAGGTTGCACGCGATCACATCGCGAGATGAAATGCGAATGCGGGTCAAAGACAAGAACTCGCCGGTGGACACCGGAGGCCACACCAGGTTTCGGGTGATGAATTTCAACCTCGGCGACCGAGTAGACAATTGCGCTCGCTCGTGGGAGCGGTGCCCAACATTTCCCGCCGCACGCAATTATACAGATGATGGCGAGGCAGTCTGCCAAGGCTCGCACGAAAGAAGTTGCTGCGGATCGTCTTTGCGCGTGGTTTAACCACATCAACCGAGAGATCAGCGCGAAAGAGTCCGCAACTGTCGGGCCTGAGGCAGTTTGCGCATGGAAATTCGCCGGAGGCGGAGGTGCGCACATTGCCTACGATGCCAACGGCCAGCGGAGTAACAACGCTGGCTTGTTGCCAGCAATTTCAAAAGGCTTCCCGCTGAACCAGTTGCTCCAGCCAATGTGGGACCAAATGCAACTGCGAATGAAAGGGTGGAAGCCGGGGGATCCTCCGCCGGTACCTTCCCGCGAGGACTTGGAGGAATTGAACAAGATCGCCCGGTCGATCGACACTAGACCGCAACGAAAATTCTAAAGACACCCCGCCTTGGTCAAATAACCCGCCACCGTGAGGCAGCGGGCGCCGTATGACCGCACTCTGCTTGACCTTCAGGCAGCCCTCGAATCCGCCGGGGTCGAGTTCATCCCCGAGAACAGCGGCGGCGCCGGGGTGAGGTTGAGGAAGAAATAACGCGGAAATCGTCAGCGCGCCCTTGCACTTGAAACTACACTTTTATGCGATAACCCTTTATGCGGATTGCTCTGGCTTGCCTTTGCGCCAGATCGGCGCGATGCTGCCCTTGGGAGTTGTCAAAGGAGAGATCTCCAGCAGCACACCGCTACCAGGAGGTAAGCGATGGGTCCTATGGAAAAGCCGCCTTATGTGCCGACAGAGATTCATGTCGGAACGGTCACGGACAAGATCGGCAATCTCGGAATCCTCTCAATCCAGACGACAGAAGGCCGCCTGGATGTTGCGCTTGACCGCCAGGCAGCGGAGGCGATCGTCAATGCCATTAGCGCAATTCGGAGGAAGCTTGCATCGAACCAAAGCTAGTGGCCTAGTCGTTCAACATTCTGCCGGTAAAAGCTTTCTAGTGACTTCCGCTTTTGCGGTTGGAGGGGCATCAACTGAAACGGCTTTGGAGATTCCTGATGCACCTCGTCATAGCAGCACTGAGATGGCAGTCCAATCGTTCGAAGGCAGCACTGCTCCTGGGATCGGCACTTCTCGCCGCTAGCGCATCCGTAGCATGGGCCGATGCTCTTGAGGTTTTGCAAGGCGTATGGGTCGGGGAACGCACCGACTGCACGAGGGTGTTCGAGAAGATCCAGGGGAAAGTCCGCTTCAAGGACCGTACCTATGCGTCCGAGCACGGTTTCATCATTACCGGCAACAAGGGAAAGGGCCCGGTTGGGGGCGCCTGCACGATCTCGCAAGTCAACGAGGAGAACGACCGCTTCTCTGCCCTATTAACCTGTGCGGACGCTGTTGTATCCCGGAACTTTTCATGGTCATTCCGCATCATCGACGCAACCCACTTTGAGCGCTTTGATGCGATGGTTGGTGCCTTTAAATACAAGAAATGCGCGTTCTGACTAAAGCGTTGAACAAGCCTGCCCGACACCCACTCATGGAACCGAGTCTAGGCTCATCCGATTTGAGGGCTAGAGGAGCCGAACACAGCCGTCTTGCTAAGTTAGCAGCGATGCTTGAGCGGCCTACAGTCTTCCCAGCCGGCGAACCTACCCCGTTTGCTGGTTAGGCCCGGCGGCCGGCTGTTGATCACCCCCAATAGTGGCTGTCGGGCCGCTCGAACTTGCGGTGATGGCTGAAATGCAAAAAGCCCCGCCGCTCCATTTGCGAAGCGGCGGGGCCCCCACTCGCCCCGATGCTGACCATGCAATTGCGGCGCCAGCAGCAAATGACCCACTGTGGGACAGGCCCACGGGCGCCGTGGTTTTTCCGTGCCGTACAGAGCCTCGCCAGCGTGCGTTCCCGCTGGCCGCTGTCCTACACCGCCGAAGCACCTCGCGCGTCCTGGCGGCCCCTTGTGCCAGCGCCGGCACTCACTCTTTTAGGCACCAAATTGACTCTAGGCTCATCCGATTTGACAGCCAGGGGAACGGAACGTGACCATTTTACTAAATTACAAATGATGCATTTAGCCGCCTATCGTAGAAGTAGCCGGCGACCGTCCCGCAGACGCCCCCTCGCCGGTCAGGCCCAGCGGCCACCCGCCCAACTCCAACTGACTGCTGGGCCGCCCATTGACTCTCGCTCTCGCTACTCAAAGCTCGGGCTGCGACGTGAACACCTTCGCCGTGCGTAACGGAAACTCAGGCGCTATAGAAAATACCTGCCAGCGAGGGCGTACCATGCCAAGCCCAGCATTGAGAGCACATACAGAACCAGGAACGGAAGCACGGGCGGCTGGCTGTCTAGGACGGCGTCAGCTTCTTCCCATTCCTCAACCAGATTGCGATCCCGCCACGCCTCCGTGACCGCGAAACCGTCCGGCCCGATTTTACCCTCGATCTCTCTCGAAATTCTTTTCGTGATATCGGCTAGGATCACTGGATCCTCGGGCAGGTTGCCCGGAAACCACTCAGGAAGATTGTCGCCATCGTTCTTGTCCATGGCGCCAACAATGTTTCTGCCTCACTTATGTTCCAAGTTGCTGAGCAAGATGGTGGCTGCCGAGCGAAGAAAGCACTGCGCCTAAAACTTGTAATACGCCCTATCCACGAGGGCGAAGCACTTGCGAAGGCAATCATTGAGACCGTCGCAAGGCTAGAGCGCCGCGACAGCGAAAATCCGTGACGCCTAAGCTCGGCGACGCTCTTCGGACCCCAGCCCTGCCCTGAGTGCCTCCAGGCTGTTCGCGCCATTTCTAAATAGCAACATGACTAGCCACGCGGCGTCGTCACGGCCTTGCTCGTCCGAAATCCCACGAGTGAGGCAATACTCGTCCAAAGCTTGGCGAAGAATGCTGAGCTGTTCCGGGTCAGCTATTCCTGTGAAAGGCATCGGGCCAACTCCCTTTTGCGTTAGGGCGAAAGCGATCGACACTTTCAATCGCCCCTGTGCCGTTCGAAAGCAGGCGACGGTTTATTGTACGAGATCGGGCAGAAGAGTCTATTCGGAAGTTGGTGGAAAAGCCCGCCTACCGCTTGGCAGCGAGGGCCTTTGCTTCCCGGAGCAGCGATGCCCAATGGAGCCCGAGGAAAAAGATAAGCTCTCGGGCCTGTTCTTCAGTAATGCCGGTTTCTGTGACCAAGCGTCGAACGACGACTTCAGGGTTGTTCGGCGTTCTGTCCTGTTCGTCAGCCATAGGAGAAACTCCTTACGTTGGTAACTTCGCTATCTAGCGCTTGTTCCCAAGCGCGTGACATCGGCTTATTGCCAGAGGCTGGCGCAACGGAAACTCAAAGCGCGCTATGGAAGATACCAACTAGCGAGGGCGTACCCTGCCAAGCCCAACATAAAGAGCGCATACAGAACCAGAAACAACGGAACCACGGGCGGCTGGCTGTCGATGGCGGGGTCAGCTTCTTCCCATTCCTCAACCAGATTGCGATCCCGCCTGGCCTCCGTGACCGCCAAACCGTCCGGCCCAATTTTACCGTCGATCTCTCTCGAAATTCTTTTCGTGATATCGGCTAGGATCACTGGATCCTCGGGCAGGTTGCCCGGAAACCCCTCAGGAAGATTGTCGCCATCGTTCTTGTCCATGGCGTCACCAATGTTCTCTGCCTCACTTATGTTCCAAGTTTCTAATGTGAAATTTTGACCAGATCCGGCCACCTCAACGGCGTGGTAAGGAAAGGCGGCTGTCGGGGAACGACACAACCAACCCTCAACCAGCCACCCAGACAAGCAGTGCGACGCCGATGAAGAGCATGGCCCGTTGGGCCTGTCCTAAACTTCTAGGCTGATTTGCCGGACGCCGATCACTTCCATGCACATCATGAAAAACGCGGCGGTGAAGCTGCCCCGGCTTATCTTGTTGGCCAGATTGCGCTCGCTCTCGTGCGCCCCTCGTTCATTCAATTTCTCGGCGAGCAGCGCATAGGTTATGCCCCGGCGTTTCAGCTCGCCCTTCAGAATGTTTTTTGCTTTTTCCTCATAGAACGCGGTGGGGGAAACATCGTCGGACATCATCATTTCTCCTGCGAAAAACACCGCAAATGATGATGTACCCCCTTGCATCTGCTGATTCAAGATCCCACATCCGATGTGCAACATCATCGGATGTGATATGTCTCGGCGATTTTTCCTCCTTGTGGCTCTTTTCCTCAGCCCCTCATTGGCCATGGCCGGGAAGAACGATGCCGAGTGGAACCCGCCCGCCCGCTTCGATCACGCCTATACCGGCCAGTTGGCCGTGCGTTATCTGCCTCAGAAGAAGGTCGTCACGGCTTGCGCAAAGCTGTTTGCCGAATACATGGTTGCGACGAAGTCATCCTTTACCCAGCGCGGGTGCTCAGCGATCACCAACAAGACATCCTGCACCGTGATTGTGATCGACAAGACCTTTGGGCTAGCTACGCCGAAGGCAGTCCTTCGCCACGAAATCGGCCCATTGCAATGGCTGGTCGGCGAGCCACCCTGACTAGTACTTCGGGTACGATTGCAGGAGCATCGAAACGAGCGCGCTGCTGCTGCTGCTGGTAAAACTGACCACACGGTTGCTCTGCAGCACAGTCGGATGATCCCAGCCCCAACTTCTCGTATGGCTGCCCTGGGTGTCCTCGCCGTGCTCTGTCAGATTGGTCCAGGTGATGTTGTTCGTGTTGCGCTTGCCCTTGTCGCCGTAACGGCGTCGCTACCGGCCAGAAACTGCTTGGGCGGATTGTCCATGCCGGCGATTTTCACAAGGGCGTCGCCAAGTTTGGCGGGGTCACCCTGCTGCTTGCCGTTGTAGCCGGACCACATGGCTTTGGCGCTGCCTTCTGCAGCATAGTCGTCGATGGTGCTGCTGCCTGGCCTTCTGATCGTCGAGGAGGTCGGTGCGGAAAAAGCCCGGCGCGACGGCTGTGACAATGATGCCGAATTGAGCGACTTCCTGAGCCACCGACTGCGAAAGGCCTTCGACGGCGAACTTGGCGGCGCTATAGGCTCCGCAATGCTTGAATCCGATGATTCCGGCGAGCGAACTGACGTTGATAATGTGTCCTGAGCGCCGCTTGCGCATGACCGGAATGACCGCACGCATGACGTGAACCACGCCGTGCAGATTGGTCGAAATCAGCCCATCGAATTCAGCGGTGGTCATCTCTTCGAAATTGCCGAGCAGGCTGTAACCGGCATTGTTGACCAGAACGTCGATGCGGCCGAACGCCTCCATCGCCTTGTCGACGGCCGCCTTGGCCTGAATTGCATCGGCCACGTCCAACTGGACGACCGCAAGTCTGTCGCTGGCGACACCACGCAGGGCGTTCCTTATCTTGTCGGGATTGCGGCCGGTGGCGACCACCCGATCGCCTGCTCCCAGTGCCGCCCTGGCGGTTTCGGCGCCGATGCCGCTGCCAGCCCCTGTGATGAACCAGACTTTGCTCATATCCAACTCCTGTTTTCGATGATCAGGAAGTTAGGTGATGGCGCGCCGGCCGATTAGACGGCATAATCGGCATGAAGTTAGAAATCACATTGATAAATGATCGGCCACCCCTTACCCCCTGTATCGGAGGGCGTCGACCAGAAGCGTGAAGGCGGCAGTATGCTGCCGCCGGCTTGCATAATAGAGGTGGTAGCCCGAATATGGCGGGCACCAGTCTTCCAGCACCCGGACCAGGCGGCCGTCCGCAATATGCTGGGATATCTGGTTTTCGAACGTGTACACCAAACACAAGCCATCGACTGCGGCATGCAAGAGCATCTCGCTGTCGTTGAAAATAACCGGTCCATTGACCCGGACCTCAAGTTCGACACCGTCCTGTTCGAACTCCCAGGCATAAAGGCCGCCCCCGGTGTTCTGGCGATAGCTTGCGCATCGGTGTTCGCTCAAGTCGCGGGGTGTCTGCGGGGCGGGATGATTGGCAAAGTAGGCCGGGGATCCCACGACTGCCATCCTGACGTCTGGGCTGATCCGGACCGCAACCATGTCCTTTTGCACCTGTTCACCCATGCGGATACCGGCGTCGAAGCGCTCTGCGACAATGTCGGTGAGACCTTCATCGACATGGACCTCAACCATGATGTCGGGATAATTCTGCAGCAGTTTCGACAATACGGGCCACAGGACAGTTTGGGCGGCATGCCGGAACGTGGTGATGCGAATCGTGCCTGCAGGCTTGTCGCGAAGCGCGGTGAGCGCAGCAATTTCACTGTCGATATGGTCGAATGCCGGCCGCAGGCTGATAAGCAGCCTTTCGCCTGCCTCGGTCAGCGACAGGCTGCGCGTCGTTCGCGAGATCAACCGCACACTGATCCGTTGTTCGAGCATGCGCACCGCATAGCTGAGCGCGGATTGGGAGAGGCCGAGCTTCGCGGCCGCGCGTGTAAAACTCCCCTCCTCGGCAACCGCGATAAACACAGCCCATTCGCTGAAGTCGCCTTTTCTCACCTATAAACCTCATTTCTGTATCCATGAGGATTATGGCAGATAATCAGCATACCTGTCTCGTCATATTTATGCTCCGCGCGCCCCGACGGCACGAGTCAGCATCAGGACTGCCTGGTACTGCGCGGATTCCGAACGCCCCGATGGCAGCCGAGCGCCGACAAGGCGTTATCTGCCTTGCTCGCTGCCGGAACAGCAAGCAGCGAGCAGAAGCGGTCTGGCGTAAAAACGGCTACTTCAGATTGAACGGCAATTGACGCAGCGGTTTTCCCGTGAGCCGTGCTATTGCGTTGGCAAATGCCGGCGCCAATGGTGGTAAGCCGGGCTCGCCCATGCCCGTGGGCGGTTCGGCGCTAGGGACGATGTGGATGTCGAATTCCGGCACGTCCGTGATGCGCGCCACCGTATAGTCACTGAAGTTGCCCTGCTCGACGACGCCGTCCTTGAGCGTTATTGCAGAGCCTGCCAAGCACATCGACAAGCCCATGATCGCCGCGCCCTGTACCTGCGCCTCCACGGTCAGAGGGTTGACGGCCAGATTGCAGTGAACCCCGGCCGTGACCCGATGCAGTTTAGGCTGTCCATCGGCAACAGAGGCTTCCACTACGTAAGCGACCACTGAGCTGAAGGACTCGTGCACCGCCACACCCCAGGCCCGCCCCTCGGACAATTGCGTCTTGCCGTACCCGCTCTTGTCGACGGCCAGCTGCAATGCGTCACGATGGCGGATGTGCTGATCGCCGAAGAGCTGCATGCGGTAGGCTACAGGGTCTTGGTCGGTTGCACGCGCTATATCGTCGAGCAAGGTCTCCATCACATAAGCCGTATGGGTGGAGCCGACGCTGCGCCACCACAGAACCGGCACGTTGTCCTTGGGATGATGCACCGTCAGCCGCATTGGAAGCGGATAGGGAGCCCGCATGCCCTCCGTCGTGGCGGCGTCGATGCCGTTCTTCACCATGAACTGCTCGAACACGGTTCCGGTAAGTATCGACTGGCCGACGATGCTGTGATCCCAGGCCAGCACCTTGCCTTGATTGTCAAAGCCGATGCGGGCGCGGTGCAGGTGCAGTGGACGGTAGTAGCCGCCCCTCATATCGTCCTCGCGGCTCCAAAGCGTACGGATCGGTGCATTCAGCCCCGCCGACCTGGCGGCCCTGGCTATTTCGCAGGCCTCGACCACGGTGTCGGAGGTGCTGGAAAAGCGCCGACCGAAGCCGCCGCCCGACATCTGCACGTTAAGCACGACCTGTTCCGGCTTGAGGCCGAGCGCGGCCGCGGCAGCGGCGGCATCGGGTCCGGCACTTTGGCTTCCCATCCAGATCTCGGCACGATCATCGGCAAGCCGTACCGTGCAGTTCAGCGGTTCCATCGCCGCGTGGGCGAGATACGGGAACACGAACTCAGCTTCCAGCTTCAGCGGCGCCGTTTCCAATGGCACCATGTCTGAATCGAACTGGCGCGGGCCGGGCCGACTGGCCATCTCGCGATAGTGCGCGAGTTGCCGTTCGCTATCGACCTTTTCGACGGCAGATGTGTCCCACTCCACCTTAAGGGCATCGCGGCCCTGAGACGCCTGCCAATATCCGTCGGCCACGACGGCCACGCCCTCGGCACCGCGATCCAGCGGCACGCGCAGGACGGCCCTCACGCCCTTGACGGCGCGGGCTGCGCTGTCGTCCAGGGTGGCTATCCTGGCTCCGAAGACCGGAGGACGAGCCACCACGGCCGTCAATTGTCCCGGCAGCTTGAAGTCGATGCCAAAACTCTGTTGGCCGCTGCTCTTGGCTTGAGCGTCCAAACGCCGGGTGGGCTGGCCGATGATGCGGAAATCCTTGGGATCCTTCAGCGCAATCTTCTGCGGCACTGGCAAGGCCATGGCCGCTTCGGCAAGTTCTCCATAACCGAGCTTGCGGCCATCGGAGGCCAGAACCGCGCCGGCCTCGGTTCGCAGAGTGGACGCCTCCACGTTCCAGCGGGTCGCCGCGGCCGCCAGCAGCATGGCGCGAACACGAGCACCCAGCTCGCGATATTGCGTAAAGCTGTTCTTGATTGTGTTCGAACCGCCGGTAAGGTGCATGCCGAAGAGCGGATCGACATAGGCCATGTCATTGGTGCCGAGTTGGCTGCGCACCAGGTTCCAGTCCGCATCGAGTTCTTCGGCAAGGATCATGGGCAATGCCGTTTGGACGCCTTGACCGAACTCCAGCCGGTTGATTGTGACCGTAACCTCTCCATTGGGCGCGATGTGGACAAATGCAGAGGGCTGCTCGGTCGGCTTCAGACTGGCTGCCGCCTCATCGGCCTCGGACGACTGCGCGACTGCCAAATCAGGGAAAATGCCGACAGCCAGGCCGAGGGTCCCCGTCAGCTTGAGAAAGCTGCGGCGTGGCATCGCCTGGACCGTCGTTGAACGGCCCCGTTCCAGGATGTGTTGCAGCGCACGCGGCAGCTCTTTGTGATCCATGTTGGGGAACATATGCGTCTCCTTCAGACGAGGGTGCTGGCGGCGTCGGCTATAGCGGCGCGGATACGGGCATAGGTTCCACAGCGGCAGATGTTTCCGGCCATGGCGGAGTCGATCTCTTCGGCGGTCGGCTGCGCGCCGGGCGACAGCGACGCGAGCAAAGCCGTCGCGCTCATGATCTGGCCGCTCTGACAGTAGCCGCATTGTGCCACGTCGTGCCTGACCCATGCAGCGTGGACAGCCGAGCCGACACGGTCGGTGCCGTCGGTTGTCTTTTCAATCGTGGTGATCCTGCCGCTTTCAACGGCGGAAACCGGTGTGCTGCACGAGCGGATTGCCTCGCCATCCAGATGCACCGTACAGGCGCCACAGAGCGCTGCGCCGCAGCCGAATTTGGTGCCGCTCATTCCGAGCGTGTCACGCAGGACCCAAAGGATCGGAGTTTCGGGGTCAACGTCAATCTCGTGCTCTCGCCCGTTGATATTCAGTGAGATCATGGCCGGTAGGTTCTCCTGGGTTGCTCCACCCGAACAGGTTTCCCAAGCGGCCTGGGGCTTCCCGGCCGACTGAGACATTGGCAAGTTGGTGGCTAGCGCTAAAGCTAGCTCGCCGGGCGATGCTGGATTAGACTGCGCAATTTGCATGACCTTAGAAACGTGGTTTCTGAATGCGTCACACAGGCGAGGCACGTCCGCGTTTGCGCGGTCAGCGCCGGCATTGCCGTTCACTGTGTTCAAAGAAGGTGCGCAGTGGAACTCAGCAAGCCGGGTCGGTCGATTGGATCGCCGAGCTTGCGCGGAATGGCTGCCCTCTCCCGGCGGAGTGGGCATAATTGCAACGGGGTTCGCCGACGATGATGCGGAGCTAGAGAGACGCAAACACGTACCCCACCGGTGTATTCCACAGAATGTGCTATAGTTCTTGTCGTTCCACCGTCGATGAGAGGGCAGATGAGCGGACCAAGCGACCTCAATCTCTGGCACCGCATTGAAGGCTACAATTTCGATCAACCCGACATCGATCTGCCCTTCTCGGCCAGGCTTGCCCGAGAAAACGGCTGGCCGCCGGAGTTTGCGCAGCGTCTCGTCGAAGAATACAAAAAATTCGTCTACCTGATGTGCGTCTCTGACGAGATGCTGACCCCTTCGCAGGAAGTCGATGAAGCCTGGCACCTGCACCTCGTGTACACCCGTAGCTACTGGGACGATTTCTGCCGTGGTGTGCTGGGCAGGGATATCCATCACGAACCGACCGAAGGCGGTTGGGTTGGACGCCTTCCGAGAACGCCGCTCCGAATCGGCGAGCGCGCAGGTAAAGCCCGTCGAACAAACAACGTTGGAAGGGGAATCCTCGGAGGCCCGGCGAACTTCCGCGTCACGCCATAACCGATCTGGCGAACTTTGCTACGCCTTTCGTCGTGGCGAAACCCAATGCCGCCTGGCTCGGCGCCACCCTAGGCGACCCCACCTCCCCCCGCTCCCTGCGGCGCCGGCCATCTTTTCGCTAATGTAATGCATGTCGCGCAAAAGCACGCCCTCGGGCAGGAACTGAGGGTGCGCAGCGGTTTGCAATAACGGCATGCGTAACCACAAAAACCCCAAGCGCGCCGCATGCGTCGCACGAGTCCATTCCAACGCAACGCGCCTCAGGCAGCTACATCGGTTAGGCAGTAACGCCACCGCGACCGGTTTTCTGTGCCGTCATCCAGGGCATTGCTGCAGAGACGTCCTCGAGGATCTTGGCCGATCTCGCGAAGCCGGCGAAGGCCTCGCGTGCAACTGAAATGGGAACCTGGCCATCATAGGCGCGCTGGCAGGCGCGGAACGCCGTGTCAAAGATTGGCCCTCTGCGATTGTTCGGCCATTCCTGCAGGAACTCGAAAGCATCGGCCAAGCATTCGATTTCCTCCACCATGAACTCCCCTTTCCTGACGAAAACAGGCCGGTCGAAAGTCCTGTCGTTCATTACAACCTCCATTCAACTGAACGAGTGTTTGAGCTTCCACGAGAGCCGTGAGCGACGGCTGCGGAAAATATGTGAAGCGCACTTTTTGCTGTCAAGGAGCGGCCAATTCGGGACTGAAGCAAACCTCCTCGCAGGACAGGGACCGCATGCGGAACGTCGCTGTGTAGCGCTGCAACCCGCAGCCGAGGACGGGCGAACGCCATCGCTCCCGATGAAACCGAACTCTCGCAAAGGCCGTCGGCAGCATTCGTCACGCCGGAAGGCCTGGACAACAGCAGAAAGCCCGCGCCCTCGGGGAGAAGACGCGGGCTGACCGGAGCTACCGATCTCGCAGCATTGTATGAGGGGACAATACTACGCTGCTGGCACCAAACTGTCCTCGCAGGACAGTGTTCCAGCCTCACAGGCTGGCACAGGCAAAAAAAGCCCGCCGTACCCGCAGGTGCGACGGGCGATCAAGCGGTCAAGCACGGCTTGGGGGGCTGAGATGTGCCCGGTGCGCGCGGACCGAGAAAAATCATTCGCGTGCCGGCTGCCCGGCGTCTACCACCGCCAGTTGGAAGAGTGGGCCGAACGGAGAGCCCGCGCCTCTGCTGGAACAAGGACACGGCCTATTCGGCGCGCTCGCTGGCTCAGTCCGGCGCGCGCCTGGACGCGGCTTCCGCGCCCGGTCAATTCGCCTGGAACAAAACATTCCAGAGGTGGTTTTCCCCATGAAGGGACAGACTTTTCGAAGGAGACGTCTCGTGAAAAAAGTTCTGATCACCAGTATGCTGGCCATAGGCGTTGGCTGTGGCGCAGCATTCGCTCAGGAACAGCAGCCGGCCCAAAGCCAGTCCGGCACCGACTGCCCGGCCGGCTCGGCCGGTTGCCCGGAAGGTGCGATGGGCGAACAGGGTAAGGCCGGCGCCACCACCAAGGAGCAGGCTCAAGGCAAGGCGAAGATGCAGACCGACGAGCAAGCCCAGGGTAAAGCCGGCGTAACCGCCGAGCAGCAGACTCAAGGCGAGGCTGGCGCCACAACCGAGCAACAGGCGCAGGACAAGGCCAAGACCCAGACCGAGCAGCAGCCCCAGGGCGAGGCTGGCGCCACGACCGAGCAACAGGCGCAGGACAAGGCCAAGACCCAGACCGAGCAGCAGACCCAGGGCGAGGCCGGTACCACCACCGAGCAGCAGACCCAGGGCGGCACCACTCAGTCACAGGATGAGACGGAGACCGGCGCGATCAGCAATGTGACCGTTGAACAGAAAACGGAAATCACCCAGATCCTCAAGGAGGAAAAGGTCGAACCGGTTGCCGACGTCGATTTTGACATCTCAGTGGGTGTCGAGGTTCCGCGGCAGAGGGTTGAACTGCGTCCTCTGCCACGGCGAATCATCGAGATCGTCCCGGCTTACGAAGAGTACCAGTATTTCGTGTTGGCCGATGGCCGTATCGTCATCGTCGACCCGGATACATTCAAGATCGTCCTTATTCTGGCCTGACGCCCTAGTTCGGGCTAAACGAGGGGTCCGCTGCCCCCACGGCGGACCCCTCGTTTGCATGGACCAGTCTCTGCCACCAAAGGCACGGCTATTACGCCTGTTCAAACTGACAGGCTTTCTGCGTGTCGAGGTTTCTTCAGCCGCTTCCCACCTGGATTACATCTGGACGGCGTCCTCCCTGCTCAAAAGGCCTGAGCTAGGACTTCGGTCTGGCCGCTTGCCGACCATGGGCTGGCCCAGGCAGTGCTTTGGTCCGGGACCGCTATGGCAAAAGCCTGAAATGGGGGAGTTTGTAGGAACCGAGCTCCTGCTGGCGTCGTTGCGATCCCGACACCGTGACAGGAGGCTGCAATGGACCCCAGCATTCACCAGGCACGTTGGCTGCTTTTTCCGATATTTGGCCTGGCGTTCGGGGTTGGAGCCGTTGGGCTTTTCATCGGCTGATGAGGTCCACCGATGAAGGCAATGCACTCGCGCAGTTATGAGTCCCTTCCTGCGCCAGCGAGACCCACCGGTTCTCCCCCTCGAGACTGGTGGGTCTTGACACAGCCCGATGATGGCGAAAGCCTGATAAATCGGTGCAGTTCAGAAGATTGGCTTGGGCGAAGGATTGACTTGGGCGAATTCGAAATAGGCAGAGATGCAACATAGGGCGTGACGGTAAAAGGATATTCTGGCGTGCTATTGGCAAATTCATTGATCACAAACGCAATACGGCCGCAGCGCCCGAAGCATTGTGAGACAAGAGTTCTCGCCGGTGCGCGGCCTGCCCGGCCTCAATCGCAGCGCAGTCTCAAATCTCTTCGAGGGCTTCGCGTCGCCATCTGCCTGAGCGCATCGGCCTTGGTTCTCGTCGTCAGCCCCTACCGTGTGGCACAGGACGGCCTGTCCCTGACGCTAAGCCCACAGGCCGCCTGGGCACAAGGGAACTCTGGGAACGCTGGGAACTCAGACTCCGGCAACTCTGATTCCGGCAACTCCGGCTCCGGCAACTCCGGCTCCGGCAACTCTGGCTCCGGCAACTCCGGCTCCGGCAACACTGGCTCCGGCAACTCTGGCTCCGGCAACTCAGGAGACACTGAAAGCCCCGACAACTCTGGAAACGCTCCTGGAAATGCCACAGACCCTGGAAATGCCGCAGCCCCACAGGCCACGGACCCGAACGGCAATGCGAACAAAACAAAAGCACTGAACGTCACTCCCCCGACAAATCCGGCTACCGCGCTAAATCCTGGCAACAAGCCCAAGACGTATATCAACGTGACCACTGGAGACCGGATCGAGGTGCGCGGGGCAAGCGTGGGTGTGGTGCATTCCAACGGGCTGAGCGAGCGCATCGACGGCGGCCATTACGAGATGCGCGATGCCATGGGCCGCACCATCATTCGGCGGCAGGCAAAGACATCCGATCGGGCAAGACTGCTCCGGATGATCGAGTGATGGCGCGTTCCACAGGCCGCAAGGCTGTCTTGCTTCATGCAGGATCGCGGACAGGCGGATGCTGATGCTCGGTCGCGTCGCGCAATGTCATCGCGGCTTCGGTCCGGTTGCTCACATTGAGCTTGGCCAGAATCCGCGTCATGTGGTGCTTTATGGTTTTCTCGTGCAGGTTCAGCTGAAGACCGATCCGCTTGTTGCTCAATCCCGCGGCAACGAGCGTCAGGATCTCTCTTTCGCGACTGGTGAGTTCGGCCAGAACGTCGGGTTTCTCGATCGCGGTTGGTTGGCTGGACAGGTCGACCAACACGCGCGCCGACAATTGCGGACAAACATACCGTTCGCCCATCGCCACCGTGCGCAGTATGGCGGCCAGGGTTCTCGATCCGACACCTTTTAGGACATAGCCTCTTGCCCCGCTCTGCAAGGCGGCCATGACGTGCTGGTTTTCCTCCGAAACGGTCAGCATCACGATTTTCAGATCCGGGTGCCGCTCCAAGGCCGGCCCGACTGCGCTGAGGCCCCCTCCAGGCACTGAGATGTCCATCAGCAGAATATCGAGCTGCTGGTCTTCCGATATCCGCAAGGCGTCATCTCTACTGCTGCCTTGGGCAACGATCTCGAACCCGCCGATCTGCTCGAGGGTGCGCACAACGCCTTCCCTGAACAGCGGATGGTCGTCGACAATGGCGAGCTTTATGGCCGCTGCCATCACGCCTGTCCTATTTCGACTGTGTTGAGAACCATTTTCACCACCGTGCCGTTCTGTGAAGATGTTACATCAAATTGGCCGCCGAGGCTTTCTACCCGCTCACGCAGCCCGATGAGCCCCAGCCGTTCAGGATGGATGATCTTCGGGTCGAAACCTGGGCCGGTGTCGGAAACCTCGATAGAAACGCGCTCCCCGTCGAAATGTTTCGCGACCGATTGATCGGCACCCCCGGCATGGTGAAAGCCGTTGTTCAGCGCCTCCTGAATGAAGCGAAAGATGCAGATCTTGGCCGCTGGCGACAAGGGTGTGTGGCTCCCGGTCATGGACAGCATCACTTTGACGCCGGTCCGCTCTTCGTGCGCTCGCACGGCAAGCTCGAGGATTTCCGTCAACTCGGCATTCTCGACATGCGGCAGCATAAGACCCTTGCTGACATTCCTGATTTCTCGCATCGCATCGTCCAGATTCGCTTTGACCACCTGCAATTCCCGTGCGCGCGCCGCAGCCGGCGTGGCCGGATCGGTCAGCACGGGGCTGTCAATCCCCAGCGCAGCGAGGGCAACCAACTGCGCCGGCCCGTCGTGCAGGTCCGCGCCGATTCGCCTGAGGTGACGTTCGTTAAGTGCCGTGGCGCGCTGCGAAGCACGTTGCACCCGCAGCCTCAACATTCTGTTTTGAGCGACCAGATCGGAAAGTTCGGCAATACGCTGCTTCAAGGAGCGGCTCTGGGAACGAATCGTGCGGCTGCCACGAAAAACGATCACCGAAAGCCCGAGGAAAAAAACCGCGGTGACTGCTGCGACATCGAACCAGGTCCGAACGAGTGCCTGCCGGAGATCCTTTTCAAAATCGGTGGCGATCTCGTCGAATTCCAAAACAGCCACGACTTCGCCCGACCACGGCTGAAGCATCGGATTATAGATTTCAAGAAGATGCAGGCTGCTGTCCCTCTCAGCCTGGTTATCATAGTCCCTGTCCAATTCAGCAACCATGTCGCCGGCGAATGCGGCCCGGAGATTGTCGCTGAGTGGAAGGCGCTTCCCGACCAAATTTTTATTGGTTGAATAGAGGATGGTGCCATCGCGGCGCCAGAGCTTGAATGATTCGAGCCTTGTGCCGAGTGCGCCTTGTCCCAGCGTTTCATCCAGCGCGTGCGCAACGCTCTCGTCCAGCATCTCACTCGTGCGCATGTCGGGAAGCAGCGGCGCGATGACGCTGTCGACGTAAAGAGCGGTAGAGGCGGCCGAGTTCCGGGTGACGGCGGCTTCTATCTGGCTTGTCACGGACATTCCCACCACGATCATCGCCGACAGCGAGAACAGCCCGCCGGCGAGCAGAAACTGAGTGGCCAGCGACAGTGCATTCCACCGATCGAGCAATCTTGTCGGTCTGTATGGCGCCATATCTCCACTGGCCCGGTCGGCGGCGCGTCGCGCCAGCGGCACGATTCGAGAGAACCAGCCAATCTGTCGTCGAACGACGCTAAATGACGCCATCTTTGATCTGCACCGATCAATAACAAGGGAACTTAGGGCTTGCGGGCTGGACGAAAACCGCAACCTTGCGGTTTTTTGCGCAAGCGCCACTGCCATGGTTGAGCGAGGCAGCAAATATGACTCCTCAACCACGTGCTGCCGGCACCGGTCGCCCCTGGCAGCGCGGCGGAAGGTGCGGCGTCTTTCACTTCCGGTCGCGCAATGCTCTCACCGCTTGCGTAAGGGTCACCCGATCGTTGCCGTTCTTTTTGATCAGCCTGCTGACCTGGCTGGGCGAAACGCCATTTTCTCGCGCGAAATGCTCCACCTCGTAATACTGGTCCACCGACAGGCGGTCGCGGTCGAGAAACGATCGATCTTTGTTGTTGTCGTCCATTTCCGTTTTCCCACTAAAGCTCGTTTGAACATTGGACGCAAACGAGGGACCACCCGCCAAATCGAGGAATGGCGGGTGGTCCCTTATCGGCGCAGGAAGGGACTTAGCTGCGCAGATATCTTCGTCCATCAGCCACATCGTTAAGTCGGTCGTTCATCAGCTGACGACTATTCCAATTGCCAGGAAGGCAATGGAGACAGCGAAGACCGGTGCAAGTAGCCAGCGGGCTTGGTGAACACTATTCTCCATCGATTCCTCCCGTGACGCACGGCGAGCAACGAGTGCTGGCAGTCGTGGTTCCGGGCCACACG
This sequence comes from Mesorhizobium sp. WSM4806, assembly GCF_055811635.1. Taxonomy (NCBI): domain Bacteria; kingdom Pseudomonadati; phylum Pseudomonadota; class Alphaproteobacteria; order Hyphomicrobiales; family Phyllobacteriaceae; genus Mesorhizobium; species Mesorhizobium sp. WSM4806. The sequence continues at coordinate 135,081 of NZ_JBVVQZ010000002.1, forward strand.
CCATCGTCGCCCTTTGCGCACGACAATTCAGACTTAGGTCCATCGGCACGGCGTCTCTGGTCGGACCGAAGCCCAGCCGCGGAACGTTTGCAGCTGTCTCGTTGTTGAAGGTGAGCTTGGCGCGACGAAGATGCGTCCCAGCGCAAGACAGCTCATCAGGAAGGAAAAACTTATGAGAATGCATCTTTCCACTGCAGCCGCAGGATTTCTGCTGCTGGCAAGTGTCGGCGCCGTGGCTGCCCAGGACGTGATCATCCAGCCCGAACAGGAGACCGTCATCAGGGAATATGTGAAAAAGCAGCCGCTCGCCTCGGTGAACCTGCTTGGCGTAGAGCTCAATATCGGCTCGGCGCTGCCCGAGACGGTCGAGCTTCATGAAGTTCCCGACGTCCAATATCGCTACGTCGTCGTCGACAATCGGACCGTTCTTGTCGATCCAGGCACACGCAGGATCGTTAAAATCATCGATTGACTGAAATGGCCTGGGGAGGAGACGCCCGCCGCTTGGACGCGGCGGGCCGTCTTGCCGTTCCGCTGTCGCCTACGGTTCAAAGCGCCTACGGTTTCATAGCGCCCATGGTTCATAGCAATTGAAGCGTGCAGTCGGTGCGCCCCGAAACCCGCGGCATCGTCCTTTGGGCGCGACGCGTCAGACTTAGGTCCTACGCAAAGGCCTGCCAAATCGGACCGAAGCCCAGCTAAGGAACGTTTGCGGCTGCCTCCAGTTTGGGTAAGCAAGGCGCTGATGCCGTCCAGCGCAAATGGGCTTACAAGTCACAGACATAAAGGAGGCAGTTATGAGAATGCATCTTTCCACCGCAGCCGCGGGCCTTTTTCTGCTGGCCAGCGTTGGCGCTGTTGCCGCTCAGGACGTGATCATCGCGCCTGAACAGGAGACCGTGATCAGGGAATATGTGAAAAAGCAGCCGCTCGCATCCGTGGAACTCCCTGGGGTGGAACTCAATATCGGTTCAACGATACCCGAGACGGTCGAGCTTCACGAGGTTCCCGACGTCGAGTATCGCTACGTCGTCGTCGACAATCGCACCGTTCTTGTTGATCCCGGCACACGCAAGATCGTCAAGATCATTCAGTGACCTGAACGCGAGGGGAGGAGACGCCCGGGGGGGGGGGGGGGGGGGGGGGGGGGGGGGGGGGGGGGGGGGGGGGGAATATAAAAAAAAAAAAAAAAATATGTATAAAAGCACCACCACCGCCGGGCCGGGG